>JAGORQ010000002.1 GCA_018062705.1 Candidatus Shapirobacteria bacterium | reverse complement strand
GATTCGAAGCAGTGAAGTGTGGTTAGAGACATTTTTGGCTCAAAGCCCTTGACTCGTGGGTCACCAATTAATTGAGTTAATTTTTGGCGGATTGTATTAATTGTTTTTTGTTCATATGCAGTTAAAGATGAAGTAGGTAGATGAAAACCATTGCCGGTGATAAAGGCACCAATTTCGGAAATTAAAGTAACTTTGCCATCCAGAATAGTTTTGTAAATGTCGGATAAATACCAGGCACTGCGACCGGAGTTGATAACAATTTCAAAATGCTTTTTGAGTTGATCCAGTTTGTCGAGAACCTCTGGGTTAACAAAATTGGTTTTTTGGGAAAAACTACCATCTTTGGTTTGAGTAATCTCAGTCCCCTTTTTGACCAGGACTCCATCACTGTCAAAAGCCAGGAGTTTGATAGTTTTTAGTTGATCGGTAGTAAGTTGTTCAATTGATTTCATGGTGGTATAATAGTTTTATCACGATGACCAAGCTAAGCAGCCTAAGGTTTCGACCGAACGCTGATCTTGGTCTTTTTGTTTTCTTTGGCTAAAGATTTTTTAAGTAAATCGACTCTGACAACATACTGATTAAACTCTCTAAGTAAGCCTGAATAGTTGCGGTTTGGAGCTAAGACTCGAAGTAATTTATCTTTTGATACCAGATATTCCACTAAACAATGAAAGTCGCCGTCGCCGGAAACAATTACGGCTTTTTCAAAATGAGAAAACTCTATCATGGTGTGTAGTACCAACTCGGCATCAACATTTCCCTTGACTACAATTTTATTACCAACTTTGTGCTCTAATGTAGGCTTAAGAATTAGAATGTATCCGCATTTCTGCAAGTAGGTATAAAGTGACTCGTTACCGTTTACATGACCAATAAATAGATAGGCGGTTGAGACATTATATTTATTTCTTAGATATTGCCTAAATTTGCTCCAGTCTAGTTCCCAGCCTTGAGATTTGACTCCTAAATTTAGATTTTGACTGTCAATAAAGGCAAAAGTTTTTTTAGTCACTAGATTAGGTTACAATACGATATGGAGATTGTCGATGAATTGAAAAAAATTGTGGGGTTACCTGAGGCGAAATTTGACCACCCTAAAGATGAAAGGTTTGGTGATTATTCAACCAACGTAGCGATGATAATTGCCAAAAAAGAAAATAGGAACCCGAATGAAGTGGCAAAAGAGTTGGTGAGTAAAATTGACGGAGGTGAATTGGTCGAAAAAACTGAGGTGGTGGGTGGTTTTATAAACTTTTATTTAAAAAAAGAAGTACTAAAAAAGTCTGCCGAGATTATTAATTACGATTTGGAATTCAAAAACGGACTAGCTAAATACGGTGTGGGCAAGACGATGGTGATTGATTATTCGGCACCAAATATTGCCAAGCCGTTTGGAATAGGACATCTTCGATCAACTAATATTGGTCAGGCTTTATATAATATTTACCGAATTTTGGGGTGGAAAAGTATTGGTGATAATCATTTAGGTGATTGGGGAACGCAGTTTGGAAAGATGATAACGGCACTCAAAAGGGCTGAGATTTATGATTTAAGATTTAAGATTTATGAAGAAGGCAAAAAAGAAATAAAAATTGAAAACTTGACTATCGACGATTTAGAAAAATTGTATGTGGCATTTCATAAAGCTGCTGAAGAAGATAAAACACTGGTAGATGAGGCCAGAGAGTGGTTTGCTAAACTAGAAAAAGGTGATCCTGAGGCGCGGGAGATTTGGCAAAAATGTGTGGATATTTCTCTAAAAGAGTTTAACCGTGTGTATGAACTGTTGGATGTAAAAATTGATAATGCTTTGGGAGAGTCGTTTTATGAAAAAATGCTACCGGGAATTGTGGAGTTATTTAAAAACAAAAAGTTGGTAAAAGAAAGCGAAGGCACGTGGTTAGTTGAGTTTGACAAACTTCCACCAGCAATTTTGTTGAAGTCTGATGGTGCCACCAACTATTTGACTCGAGATTTGGCGACAATTAAATACCGGATGGAGACCTGGAATCCGGATTTGATAATTTATGAAGTTGGCTCGGAACAAAAGCTGTATTTTCAACAACTTTTTGAGTCGGCAAAACTGGTTGGCTGGGAACCTAAAGATGGCTACAAACATATTGGCCACGGATTAATTAGGTGGAAAGAGGGGAAATTTTCAACCCGAAAAGGTGACACCATTCATTTGGCTGACGTAATTGAAACAGCCATGGAACAGGCCAAGAAAATGGCACCAGAAAATAGTCATGATGAAGTTGAAACAGTGGCAATTGGAGCGATTAAATTTAATGATTTAGCCCAGGATCCGACTAAGGATATTATTTTTGACTGGGACAAAGTGATGAGTATGGAGGGTAACAGTGGACCTTATTTGCAGTACACCTATGCTCGATGCCAAAGTGTCCTTGGTAAAACTAAAATTCAGGAGCAAAAAAACATCGAAGAAGCACCATCGGTAGTTAATGATGAGGAAATGGCACTACTACGAGAGTTTTATAAATTTGAAGAAAAGATTGTTGAAGCATCAGAGAGATTTAATCCAGCGGTAATTGCTGAGTATTTGTTAACACTTAGTAGGAAATACAACGAATTTTACGCCAAACATCGAATAATTGATGAAAAAGAAGAAACCTGGCGAATATTTTTGACTAAAACTACTGCCAGTACCATTAAAGTGGGATTGGAACTACTAGGAATAAAAACACTCGAACGAATGTAATAGCGGGCTCGAGCAAGTCGAGCCCCTACTTTACTTCACTACAGTTTTTTAGCGACAGACTTTGTGATTCATGCAAGTTAGAGTGACGAGCATTTTCCAACTGGAAACTGGAGCGCAAACACCTTTGACAGATTTAGTATAGCCATCGTAGCAGGTAAATTTGACTGAGCTAGCCAATCCCTTTTTGCAATACCCAGAGACGGCAAAACTATTGACGCCGGTCTTGCAGATTGGCTTATTTGTTGGAGTAACGGTTGGGGTATTTGTAGGTCTATTTGTTGGAGTATTGGTGGGTATAAGTGTAGGTGTGGTGGTTGGGATAATCGTCGGGATAATAGTAGGCGTAACTGGCGAAGTTAATGGAGGAGTTAAAGGTAGTGTGGGAAAAGGTGTAGTGGGTGGGGTAATTGGTGAGGTTAATGGACTAACAGCATTTACATTCCAAGTGTGGCTAATGATTGATAGTGGAGCAATAAAAGAGAATAATAAAAAGAAGATGGTTTGGCTAACAACTTTTTTGTTCATAATTTTGCCACAGGTATTTTGGAGCGGATTTTATGATAAATTTGAACTGCCAAAAATTCTGTTGTTTTTGTTTGTAATTGGGTTAGTTATACCATATTATTATAGGTCTGTCAAGAGTTTTACTAAACTAGATAAGTTAATCTTGATAATGTTAGGCTGGTTACTTATCTGCTCATTGGTTAATGGAAATCCAAACAGTTTTTTTGGGCAATATTACAGGTATCAAGGTTTAATTACTATGGTAGGTTATTTGGGTTGGTACTGGTTGGTAGCAAAGCTAAATAGGAATAAAATTTTGGAAAAACTAGGTACAATTATGACAGTGGGGGCTAGCTTGGTGACCTTGTTGATATTTTTCCAGAAATTCGCTGGTGCTGATGGCCGGGTAGCTGGTTTTTTGGGTAATCCTAATTTTGCAGGAGGCTATTTGGCCTTAACATCGCCTTTTATTAATAATTGGTGGCTGTTGGGGATAATTGGTGGTGGAATTTGGCTGACCGGCTCACGATCAGCTTTAATCGCATTTGGGATGATAATTGCTGTAAAGCTATGGCAAAGAGTATTGAATAGAAGATTGCTGGTGTTGGCTGGAGTATTCTGTTTGATTTCCGGAATTTTGATTTACCCTAAAAGAGAAGTTTCCAGCTTTGACCAAAGAGGTGTAATTTGGCAAAGGGGCATCGAGGCTATAGCCAAAAAGCCAGTTTTTGGCTGGGGAGTAGAAAATTTTGAGGTAGCATTTGGTTCAACTTTGAAACAAAATGACTTTGACTTGAAAAATATTCGAGTGGACAAGGCTCATAACGAATGGCTGGAAATGGGTGTGGCTGGCGGAGTGCCGGCAATGGTTATTTATGCCTGGTTGTGTGCTGAAGCGCTTTTGAGATTGTATAGGGCAAGACAGGTAAATGCCCTGCTTTGTTTAGTTGGTTTCTTGTTTATTTCGGCAGTAAATGTGGTGAATATTAACGAGTATTTGTTTTTTTATTTGGCGGTGGGGATATCTTCTTTATCAACTCAAAGAGACACCACTGGTCGGGCTCGAGCTAGTCGAGCCCCTACTTTACGTTAAAAAATCTTTTTGTAAATTTCGCTGTAGTGTTCGACGGGGATGAATTTGATGGCTTTTTTGACTTCGGAGGGGACATCAACTAAAGATTTTTGATTATCCTTGGGGATAAAAACTGTCCGAAGACCAGCCCGATGAGCGGCAATTGATTTTTCTTTGAGCCCGCCAATTTCTAAGATATTTCCCCGAAGAGTAATTTCACCAGTCATACCAATATCACGAGGCATCGGCACCTCCTTGAGCGCAGAAACTAGCGCTGTGGTGATAGCACCGCCGGCGCTGGGACCATCCTTGGGGGTAGCACCCTCGGGAACATGAATATGAATATCAATTTTGTGAAAATCTTGTTTAATCCCCCATTCTTTTGCCTGAGATCTAACAAAAGACACCGCAGCTTGACAGGATTCCTTCATTACCGAACCGAGTTTTCCGGTGAGTATGAGAGAACCTTTTCCAGGCATAATGTTGACTTCGATAAATAAAATATCACCACCAACACTAGTCCAAGCTAGGCCAGTACTAACACCGACTTCATCTTTTTTACCCTTAAGTTGGGAAGAAAATTTTTCGGGTCCGAGGAATTTTTTGATTATTTTAATATCGTTTAAATCAACTACTTTTGATTTACCAGCAACTATTTGTTTGGCTACCTTGCGAAACAAGGTGGCAATAGTGCGATCGAGAGTACGGACACCAGCTTCACGGGTGTATTTGTCGATGATAAAGCGAAGTGTGTCGTCTTTGATTTCTTTGATATGCTTGGGGCTGAGACCGTTGGCGACCAATTCTTTGCCGACCAAATATTTTTTGGCGATGTGGAATTTTTCTTCTTGGGTGTAACCGCTAAAGTTGATAATTTCTAGCCGGTCGCGGAGTGCATAGGGAATTGTGCTAACTTCGTTGCCAGTGAGAATAAAAAAGACTTTGGATAAATCTAGGGGAAAATCAAGGTAATGATCGGCAAATTCGCGGTTTTGCTCGGGATCGAGCGTTTCCAACAGGGCGGCGGACGGGTCACCCCGATAATCGGCGCCAATTTTGTCGACTTCATCTAGCATAAACACTGGATTCATCGATTTGGCGTCTTTGAGACCTTTGACGATTCGACCAGGCATGGCACCGACGTAGGTGCGACGGTGACCGCGGATTTCGGCTTCATCCCGAATACCACCAAGAGAGGCACGAACAAATTCGCGACCCAAAGACCTGGCTATGGATTTACCTAGTGAGGTTTTACCAACCCCCGGAGGACCAATAAAACAAAGAATGTTGGCAGTGGCGCCGGTGTCAGATGATTTGTTTTTTTCTTTGAGTTTGATAACAGAAAGGTATTCGAGAATTCTGTCTTTGACATCTTTGAGGCCGTAATGTTCGTCTTCAAGGACTTTTTCAGCTTGTTTGAGACTGAGTTTTGATTGAGAATATTTGCCCCAGGGCATTTCTAAGACCGTTTCTAAATAAGTGCGAATATAGCTAGATTCGGGGGACATTGAGCCCATTTCTTCGAGCCGATGAAACTCTTTTAAGACTTTTTTCTTGATGCTTTTGGGCATCTTGGATTTGCGGATTTTGCGCTCCAAATCGTTGGTATCACTGCCACCACTATTACCTAATTTTTTGAGTTCTTTTTCGATTTGATGTTTGCGCTCTTCTAAAACATTGCGCTTCATGTTGACATTGAATTTTTCTTGGGTTTTGTCTTCAATTTGGCGCTCGAGCTCGGCCACTTTCATCTCCCGAACCAAAAATTCGGTACAACTTCTAATTCGCTGACTGACCAGAAGCATTTCCAACATCGCCTGTTTTTCGGTTAATTTAGCTTCAACCGAAAAAGAGACTTGGTCGGCTAGGTCGCTACTACTAACACCAGTAGATAACTGCATCATGGCTGGTAGATCGAATTGACGACCCATGGCAAAAGCTTTTTTGAGCTGATCCATGAGAGCCTGGGCGGTTTGTTGAATGTCGGTGACTGACTCGGGGATGATAGGTAAATCAACAAATTCGACTGTATAAAAAGGATCGGTCTGATTTAAATTAACGATATTGACTCGAGAGACACCACGAACAATGGCGTGAAGTGAACCATCGGTATGAAGAATATGTTCGATTTTGGCGAGGACACCGACAGTGTAAAGATCGGAAAGCTCGGGCTTTTCGGTTTTGGAATTCTTTTGGGTGGTGATAATGACTAACTTATTGGTGTTGTCGTAGGCATGAAGCAGGGCATTCATCGATTCTTTGCGACCAAAGAAAAGAGAGGTCTCGACTGAAGGGAAGAGGATCAGGTTGCGGAGAGGAATTAATGGTAAAACTTTCTTGACAGGTTGCAAGGCAACTTCATTGTTTTGAGACTCGATGAGTGGTTGGTTTTCAGTCATATTTAGCAGTCTAACATGTGGTTTGCTAGGTGGCAAGAACTAAATTAACAACAACTTAAGAGACGGGGCGTGCCCCGTCTCTACAGGGGAATCTCAGACATTACACCAGGTACAAAGCCAGATGGGCCAACCAGATACTTGTGACAACAAGTAGAATTTATAGATGTAAAATATTTTTGAATGATTTTGCCAATTTTTGTGAGTCTGTCTGATTAATTGAATACGTAAGATTAAGGAATTCTTGTTTTGAATTAATTGCAATTCCAGTTTGGTTTCTTAGGGTAAACAAAGTGGTGTGTGTTGGTGGATATAAAAAATGATAACTATATTGAGTGTTGAGTTCAGATAATAATTTCTTCAACCCAGTAACTTTGACACGAACAATTATTGATTTTTGGTTGTCAAGTTGGGCTAAGCGGTAGATTTTTAATATTTTGTTAATTTTTATTGGATATTTATTGGCTATATTAAGTATTTTTTGTTGGTCTGATTTAGAATATTTTTCAAGACAAAGTAGGCTGACGTGATAACCATTTTTTGAGTAAAACATCTGATTGCTGATTTTTATTTTTGAAATTATATTTAGACTGACCGGGAGCATTAGATAATCATAATTTAGATATATACCTGAATTTGGGTTAATTATGTTTTTAATCATGTTTTAGGGTAAAATATGACTAATGGATAAAAATACAACTACAGATAGTATACGAAAATTTGGACGGGTGGTGATTTTGGGTAGACCCAACACCGGCAAATCAACTTTGCTTAACGCGATTATGCAACAAAAGGTGGCGATAACCTCACCACTACCCCAAACAACCCGCAAAAATCAGCGGGTGGTGTTTGAAGATGAGCGAGGAACAATTATTTTCTCCGACACTCCCGGAGTACTCGGAAAAGTGGTTGACTTGATTGGCAAGCGGGTAAACACCGAAGCACCAAAGGAAACCAGCCGAGCGGATATTATAGTTTGCCTGGTGGATGTGTCTCGGGAAAAAAGTGATGAGGAAAATAAAGTATTGGGAATTATTCGCAAAAGTAACGCCAAAAAGATTCTGGTGTACAACAAAATTGATCAAGCCGAAGGACCAGCTAATCACCGTGCCGATTATAACTATTTGGAAGACGAATTTAATGGCTATATTGAGATTAGTGCGCTGAAAGAGAAATTTGTCAAAGGATTAATCAAAATGATTTTTGAAATGCTTCCCGATTCCAAACAGGAAGAAATTGAAAATGACGCCGAGATAATGACAAACAAGGATAAACCAAAAATGGGGATGGATTCAAAAGACTTTATTGCTGAAATTATTCGAGAAAAAGCCTATCTCTATTTACGCCGGGAAGTCCCCTACTCAGTCAACGTGGTGGTGGATGCAATTCAGGACAAGAAAAAAATAATTGTAATTAAGGCATCAATTTATACTACCGCTGACCGTTACAAGAAAATGATTATCGGTAAAGATGGTCGAAAAATTCGGGATATCGGTTTTAATGCACGAAAAGAACTTGAGCTAATGTCTTCTCGAAAAGTGTTTTTGGAAATGACGGTGAAGACCGATGCTCACTGGATGGAGAGAGATATAGAAAAATAAGGACTAAATCTCCCTCTCCGACTAGCGTCGGAGTTTCCCTCTTTGAAGAAAGAGGGATTCTGTTTGAATTGACAGTATCGGAGGAATCAATTAGACTGGAGTAGTTAATTTTTATATATATAATGTCAAAATCTAAAGGAAGTATGTTTGTAGCTGGATTATTGGGTGCAGTGGTGGGAGCACTGGGTGGATTACTATTGGCGCCACAATCGGGTAAAAGTACACGTGAGGCAATTTCCATGTTAGCTAAAGAGTTGAGTAAAAAAATTAAAACTGAAACTAAAGAAACTAAGGAAAGAGTATTGGATGTGTTTGGTAAAGCGACTGACGAGGCAACTCAAAAGTACAATGAGGTTAAAAATTCGGTAGTTGGCAAAGTGGCCCAAGTTAAAACTGCGGGTGAAAAAATTGATAAAGACAAATACGGAAAAGTGGTCGATGAGGTAGTGTCGGAGTTCAAATCAGAACTTGATAGTGCCAAGGGTAGTGTTAGCAAAATTGCTATGTACTTGAAGAAAGATTGGGAGAAAGTGAAAAAGGCACTGGCATAAAAACCAGATTTAAGAAATAAGATTTAAGATTTAAGAATAAGACTTTTTGATAAAAGGTCGTTGAAGTCTTTGAGGGATTTGTCGTCGATAATAGAAACAGCGAGAGAGGCTTTGACTGATTTGATAAATTTTACCAGTGCTTTTGGCTCGATTAAATCAGATTTGGTGACAATTACTATTTCTGGTTTGGTGGCTAATTTAGTGCTGTAATTGGTGAGCTCGGTCCGAATGGTTTGATAATCTTTTTTGGGATCGGTAGACTCGGCGGAAATACAATGAACTAATAGCCGGGTACGCTCGATATGGCGTAAAAAGCGTGTGCCCAGACCTTTGCCCTCGGATGCACCTTCAATTAATCCGGGGACATCGGCTAAAATTAAGTTGCCCAAGGTAACACCCAAATTTGGCTCAAGGGTGGTAAAGGCGTAATTGGCTACTGGTGCATGAGCGGCGGTGATCTCGTTGAGAAGAGAGGTTTTGCCGGCATTCGGCAAGCCAATTAAACCAATATCGGCAATTAGTTTTAGCTTTAAATGAAGCGCCCGCCAGACGGTCTTGTAGCCCATGGTTTTCTCTTCAGGAGTTTGATTGGTGGCCGAACGAAAACGATAATTACCCACGCCACCTTTGCCACCCCGAGCGATCATCTCTGTCTGGCCAACAGTAGTAAATTCAAGGCTAGTACCATTATCGTATTCGACTATAGTGCCAACTGGAACTTCAAGGATTAAGTCAACGCCGTTTTTACCTGAACATTGATTGCCACCGCCGTTGACGCCACGTTCGGCTTGAAATTTGTGGGCGTGACGAAATTGATGAAGTTTACTGATATCGGAGACGGCCTGAAAATACACATCGCCACCCTTGCCACCGTCACCACCGTCGGGGCCACCCTTGGGTCGCCAGCGGTCGCGGTAGAAGTGGACGATACCGTCGCCACCATCACCAGCTTTGACATTAATTTTGGCTTCGTCGATGAGCATACAAAAAGATTTAAGAAGTAGGATTTAAGATTTAAGAATAGGGCAATACTATTATAACCTATTTTTCGACTATAAGTTGGCCACAGGCGGAGGCGGCTGATTGTCCCAAGGATTGGCGGATGGAATAGTTGATGTGGTGACGGGTTAATTCAGTTTCAAAGTTATTTAAAGTAGACTGGGCGCTGGGGGTGAGCCCACCCTTGATAGGATTGAGGGGGATGAGATTGAGGTAAAAAAGTTTGTGTTGAGACATTAGGTCGATGAGCAGATCTAGGTGAAACGGTGTATCGTTGATGTTTTTGGCCAAAAGATATTCAAAAAACACCTGACGATTAGTTTTGTCGGCATAATCTTTGATAGCAGGAATTAATTCGTCCAGAGTATATTGACGAGCGATAGGCATCATTTGGGCGCGGGTGGCTTGGTCAGCTGAATGGAGGGAAATGGCCAAATTAATTTGGGTGTCCAGCTCCATAAATTTTTTGATGCCAGGAACGACACCAGCAGTAGAGACACTCATTTTGCGTTGACCAATATTTAAGCCCTCGGGACTATTGATGATTGTGGTGGCGGAGACGAAGTTGTCAAAATTGAGAAAGGGTTCACCCATGCCCATGAAAACAATTCTTAAACCCCCCTCGTGGGCTTCGGCCAGCGAAGCCCCTACTTTACTTTTATGTAAATAATATTTCCAAAAAATTATTTGGTCAACAATTTCTTCGGGAGTTAAATTTCGGGTAAAGCCCATTTTGCCGGTAGCGCAAAAAGTACAACCTAGAGCACAACCAACCTGGGAGCTGACACAGACAGTCGACCAGCTACCGTAGTCCATTAGGACAGTTTCAATTTGTTTGCCATCAGAAAGGGTAAGGCGGGCTTTGTGAGTGTTGGGACTATCAATTATTTTGTCGAGAGTGACAGAAAGTAATGGTGAATTGGTGTTGAGTGATTCACGCAAATTCAAAGGCAGATCAGTCATCTCCAAAAAGCTTTGATAGCGACCAGAAAAATAGTTTTTGGAAATTTGGCGAAAACGGTAATCTGGTTGACCAGACTCTTTTAAAAAAGCCTGTACTTGGGGGAGATTCATGAGGAATTATATCATTTAATCCTACCTGTCGGCAGGCAGGCAAACCCCTACTTTACGAAAAAAGTTTATTTTAAAGCGTTGAGGTACTCGGATTTTTGGCGGAAGCCGACGATGGTTTTAATCAATTTGCCATTATCAAAAACTAAAACGGTGGGCAAACTGTTGATATTGTAGTTATTGGCCAAATCAATTTCGGTGTCAGCATCAACTTTAACGACTTTTAAGTCAGGATTTTCGGTGCTAATTTCATCGAGTAATGGTGAAAGCATTTTACATGGACCGCACCATTCAGCCCAAAAATCAACTAAAACCATACCTTTATATTCAGACACCTCTGGTTTGAAGTTTTGTTTGGTGCCAATTATGTGTGACATTTTTATTAAATCTACAAATTACAAATCTACAATTTCCAAACAAGTTCCAAAAAACAAGTTACAAAAGTTTTTTAAAAAATAATTAATCACCTTTTTTGACGAGCTTGGCGGTGTAGATGATTTGGCGGAGAATACCGTCGGTTAATTCGATTTGATTGGTGCCAGCCAGGGTGACATATTGGGATAAATAGTCGGAAAGAGCGACTCTAAGCTCTTTGAGCTGGGATTGAAGATCAGTGAGTTTTTCGACGACCATTTTGGCTTCGGGCTTGGCCATAACTTTTTTCTTGGAGAGTGTTTTCATCTTGGCAAACTTGGCAGCTTCTTTGGCGGCATCGACATATTCATTGTCGTTTTCGAGCAAATCGTTGAGCATTTGCTTTTGGGTGCGCATTTCGTCGGTGAGGGTTTTGAGGCGAGAGTCATGACTATTGATGAGACTTTCGACATTAACTAGGGTTATAGCGTTTTGATTGGTATCGGACATACGGATAACTTTAGCAGTTGATGAAGTCGGGTTCAAGGGCACAAAGTTGCTCAAATGATTCAATTCGGATGACTTTTTGGCGAAGTTCGGCGGCGCGAGGATGACCGGAAACAAAAAGAATGAAGTGATGACGTAATGGATCTAGCCGACGCTCGGGGTAAACCTCGATAAATTTTTGGGTGTGATACTTCATGACAGCAAATTTTTCGGTCCATGTGGGGAGGTGGTCGGTGAAAATCCAGGGATTACCCATACTTGAGCGACCTATTAATATTCCAGTAACTCCGTATTTTGTGCCGTAGTCTTGGGCTTGGGAAATATTGGTAACATCACCGTTGCCCCAAAAAGGGGTGTGTAATTCTTTGGCGATCATGGCGGCGCGAGAAATACTCTCCCAATTGGACAGACCTGAATAACCTTGGCGGAGAGTTCGACCATGAAGGGTCATAAAATCCAATTTGTGTTTGAGGACGTGGGGAATCCAGGTGTCGGAAACGTCGGAGTCGATGCCGAGGCGGGTTTTGAGAGACAAAGTTGGGATCAAAATCTCCCCCTGCCCCCTCTTTGATAACGAGGGGGTAAGACCGGAGTATTTTAAATTGCGATCGATAACGTCGAGGGTGGATTTTTTGAGGCCAATGTCATTGATGCCGACCTTGCCCTCACAATAGTCATTAATCCCCTGCCGGACTGATTCGATTAGTTCGGAGGCAAGCTCAGGTTTGCCAATTAAGGCGGCGCCAGATCCATGCTGGGTGACATTTTTGGCGGGGCAGCCCATATTGATGTCAATGCCATCAAAACCAAGATGGGTTAAAATAATGGCAGATTTATAAAAACTTTCTGGATCTTTGCCAAAGATTTGGCCGATAATTGGGCGTTCGTTGGCAGAATATAACAATTCGTCATAGAGCTTGACGCCACCACGAGAAATGCCCTCGGCACTGGTGAATTCGGTGAAAATTACGTCGGGTTTGTAGATGTGACACTGAGTTTGACGATAAGCTTCGTCAGTTACACCATCCATTGGCGCTAAGCCAATGACAAATTTGGAATTGATTAACTGTCGTAAATCCATATAAAAGTCTATTTCTGTTTTCTATTTTTGGAGGCAAACTTGGCACCGACGCGGGAATGATGAGCACGAGAATCGTAGACTGATTGACGATCGGGAGAACCAAACTTTGGCGCCTTGCCAAAAACACCAAAACTATTTTGAGCACCAGGTTTGCGGGCACTTTTGGGACCAAAACTTTTGGTGCCAAACTTTTTAAGACCTGGTTTACTGGCCCTATCCGAAAAATAGCCATCTTTACCATAAGTATCACGGTCGGTATTGTGGGCTGGGCGGGAAGCAGTAAACTTGCTACCACGATCAAAAGGTCGGCCGGTAGGGACAAATTCGGCCTGACGACGAACTGGTCGACGGCGGAGTGCCTCTTCGCGATTAGCAATACCCTCGGGTGTGGTTAGTGGATCCGGTTTGGCAAAATCGACAATTATGGTGCGGTCGACATCAACCCGGTGATTGTGGAGTTCTTTTTGGGCGGCAACGGCTGATTCGAGTAAATCAAATTCAACAAAACCTAGTCCTCGGCTTTTGCCCCACTGATTGTGGGCAATTTGGAGAGAAATTATCCGACCAAATGGTGCGAACAGGGTTAGTAGCTGACCTTCGGTATATTTGAAGGGCAAACCACCGACAAATAAACGCTTGGCAGGAGTGTTGGATAGAGGCATACTCAATTATACCAGTTTAATTTTAAAATTTAGAATTTAAAATTTAAAAAGAGGTGGATAATGTTGGAAAAATTGAATATAATAGAAAAATGCTGAAGTATGAAAAATTAGTGCTGGGTGATATGAATACCAACTGCTACTTGGTGTGGGATGAAGAAACAAAGGAAGGGGTGGTGATTGACCCGGCAGATGCCGGAGTGGAAATTGTGGACGAAATTCAAAGACTGGGGATAAAAGTTTTGTCAATTATTGCCACCCATGGACATTTTGATCATATGCTCGGAGCTTTGGATATAAAATTGATGCTCAATATTCCACTGGCGGTACATGGAGCCGATTTGTTTTTGGTGCAACGATTGGGAGAAACAGCTGAGCATTTTTTGAAACGGAAAATAAAAGTACCGAATATTAAAAGGATAGATATCGATATGACCCGGGCCAGGGCAATTAGATTGGGTGAATTTAGACTAAAAGTGATGAAAACTCCGGGACATACACCTGGCGGGCTGTGTTTTTATAGCCCCGAGGCGGAATTTATTATTACTGGTGACATGATGTTTGCCGACGGGACAGTGGGTGAGACAACTCACGAATATTCATCAAAAAAGCAGATGGATGCCAGCTTACAAAGCATACTGGAACTTCCAAATAGAGTTAGGGTGTTACCCGGTCACGGCGAAGAGATGGCTATTGGAGATTGGCGATTGTCTCATCAAAGTTACGATCATTATCTTCCTTGATACTTTCAAGCAGTTCAACAACTAGTTTGTTGATATAGTGTTGAATTTTTTCAACCTGTTCTGGGTTTAGCTTTAGTTCGGTGGCGAGCTCGTCGATAGTTTGCATGGTTATTATTTTACCACTTTATAGTAAATAGACCCGGGATATAGCTTGAAGGCTAGGCGATTGACTGAACCGTGACTAAACTTTGTGCCTAAGACTTTTTCGCAACTGGGACAAATTAACTTTTGATTGTTTTTGACTTGGGGATTGTCGAGAATTAGGTCGAGAAATAGTTTTTCAAGAGTACCACTACCATCTTTTTGATAGATAAACTGGGTGGTGGCGCAATTAATACATTTGATTTCAACTTTTTTGGAGGTTGGCCGACCCTGTGGGTAACGATCGTAAGTGAAGAGTTTTTTCATAGTTTTAGTTACCCCTAGTAGATGCGTTATTAAACTTTCAATGTGAACAGAATAACACTGATTTCATCCGTTTGGACCAGTTAAACTCCTTTTGGATTAACTTACCAAATGGACTATTTCCAATCGGTCAAGTCAATTACAGTGCTAAAGTTTGATTTGTCTTCGACAATATCAGCTACCGCCTGAGCAACTTGAGCAACAGGAACTACCTTGACATTGGCTGATAAATTATAGTTACTAGAAAATTCGAGCAACTCTTTCATTTCTGATGGACTGCCAATATAACTTCCCAAAACTCCACGCTGGGCGTAGTCAGCCATCATTTCAATCGGGAATGTTATTTCTTTTTCAGGCAGACCTACAAACATTAAATTGCCAAGTGGTTTGAGGGCAGAAATGTATAATGGCCAATCAAGTGACTTTGAAGATGTTGATAATATCAAGTCAAACTTTTTCGATTGATTCTTCAACTCATCAACTGATGTGCTGTCAATAACTTCAGTTGCTCCAAGAGCTAAAAGTTCAGCTTTCTTTTCAGGTCGATGAGTAAAAACCGACACTTCACAGCCCATTTTGGCTAGTATTTGCACAGCTAGGTGTCCAAGATTGCCAATCCCTACAACCCCAACTTTCATTCCTGATTTTGGTCCACCTCTATTAATTGCTGAAAAAACAGTCAAGCCAGAGCACATCAATGGCACATACTTCGGATCCTGAAGGTTACTTGGAATCTTAAAAACAAATCGACTATCAAAAACAATTTGTTTAGCTAATCCACCAAACCCTCCGACACATACAACCTTTTGATCAAGGCAAAACTGCTCTTTACCTGACAAACAATACTCACATCGGTGACAAGAGCTCATTTGATAACCAAGACCGACGTAATCACCAACCACAAGGTCTTTTACCTCGGTTCCGATTTGGCTAATAACTCCAAACGCTTCGGAACTTGGAACCAGTGGAAATTTAGTGTCATTCCAAAAGTTGGACATAAAACGAATATCGCCTTTGGTCATTGAACAATACTTCAAATCAATCAATACATCATTTGGTCCAATTATTGCCTCATATTCAAAAGTGGACAATGACTCACCTGATTTTAAGACTGCTAGTGCTTGGATTTTCATATGGGTATGACTATTTTATTAATCTGGTGTAAACAACAAAATCTTGATGAAAATAAAAATCAGATAATTTTGCCATTTCTTTGAATCCTAGTTTTTCGTAAAAAGACCGATTTGACCAATCTTTACCAGTGCTAAGCCATGTTCTGTGAGCACCTAGTTTTTTACCATATTCTTCAACCTTATCTATTAGCAATGTTCCAACTCCTTTACCTCTAGCCTCATCAGTTACCATTAAGGCGGCAATATAAATAACTCCTGGCTCATATTTTCCTTCAATAGTTCCTAGTATTTTTCCATTATCAACTGCTTTGAATCTATAATTTTTTTCTATCCATTTTGCACCCTTACCATACTTTTCAACAGTGAAACTTTGCCATTCTTTACCTAGATTTTCTTTATCAGTTGCTTTGGATAGTTTAATCATAATTATATATTTTTTATCTTTTCTAATAACCCATCATCAATTTCAACTGTGTTTGATTTCCTTTGCTCTTCACTTAACTTTGCCGACTGTTCACCAGGAAAATATATTTCATCAAATCCTGCCATTTTGGGTGAATTTTTTAACTCGTCAATTGCAGTTTGGATATTATCCTTAAAATCTTGTATAGGTCTAAATAATGTCGGGTCAATCAAGATATAAAATGATCCCCAACCGCCAGCAACATTATTACCTACTCTTGATCCTGTCAAAGCTCCACCTAGCAACTCAACAATAAACGCTAGTCCTGACCCTTTGTGACCGAAGAAGGGTAGCAGTCCACCTTCCATTGCTTTTGATGGATCAGTTGTTATCCTTCCTTCGCCATCGATAGCAGTTCCACTTTTAATTTCTTTACCTGAATTTTTAGCCACTAATAAATCACCCCAAGTAATTTGGCTTGAAGCCATATCCAAAATTACTGGATAGTTATTAGTAGGAATACCAACAGTAATTGGGTTTGTGCCCCACATCGCACTTATCGAGCCATAAGGCACTAATCCACCAGCAGAATTATTAAAACCGATAAAGATTAAATCTTGCTCAGTGGCTTTTTTGGCATATGCACCAATGTAACCAGTTACACCCAAGTCTTTAATGCCCACGCTAAACAATTTTGATTGTTTGGCTTTTGGAATTGCCATTTCCAGTGACTGGTATATCGGACCATACCCAAGCTTGAATTGGCCATCAATATGAATAGAGTTTGATGTCTCACTAATAACTTTTAGAGGCAATTCACCTGTAATTAGCTTTTGACTATCGAATGTTTTCTTAAATGAGAGTAGACGAATAAATCCATGAGTTTTACGACCAGCTAATTCGGCTTCGACCAGGTTTTCAGTAATATATTTTGACTCAACCTCGGACAATTCTAGCCTTTGAAGAAATCTAACAGACAAATCAGTTGCTTCGTTTAATTGCATCTTCATAGCCTGATTCTACCAAACAACTACTCATCAACCCAAGTCGTAAATGTAAATCATATGGTTTATATTTCCTATAATTCCTTTAGATTTAGTTATTTTGGACTGATAGAATAGGGTGTTTGATAATTCAAGATGTAAAGAAATGGCTAATGATAAACTATCACCAAAAGTTGAATTACTGTATTTATGTAATAAGGATTTTAAGGCAAAAGTTGATGAGATTAGAAATAAATATGGCATGGAAGGATTTGAGGAAGATACGGTAAATTGGAGAAATACTTTTAAGTTTGATCAAAGGATGTTCCAATGCGACAAATTATTTAAGGAATATACCAAGCTGATTTACGACATGGCAAAAGAATATGGACTGGATGGAAGTGAATCAGACTTAGAGATGATCATAGAATCAGGCATTGCCCCATATGCTGACGAACAATTAAAAAAGGCAAGTAAACGAAGAGAGATTGGGTCCTATCGAATTTCATCATCATATAAATATCAGACCGACCATAACTTTGCCGACCACTCACTTTGGCTAAAAATTAAAATTCATGGACCGATTACTATTTCTGGATTAAAAGATTGGGTTGACGAAAAGGGAGGTGAAATAGTTGGTCAAGTGTTTGATCACTACAAGGGTATAATACCAGCCATTGCCAAATTAGATAAGGCAGAACGACTAAAACGAATTGTGGAGCTAAGAAATGAATCAAAGAAAAATACTTTCGACAAAATCGCTGACATTCTTTGTGAAGAAAACCCTGACGATCAAGATGTAAAAGACGGGAAGGTAAATGGCACAAGTGTAAAAAAACTTTATAACCGCTATACGAAATCGTGACATGTAAGAAAGTGACAGTGTCACCTTTTCCAATGTAATCGACGGCACAATCAATCAACTGTAATCTACATTTGTGCAAGAGAGGAGCCACCAAGGAGTTACTGAGGTAACGCCAAAAATTATCAATACACCAGAGGGTCTTAACCTATCTGCTGATGACTTATCAAAACTTGCCGAATATGTTCAATTATTATTTGAAATTGATCAGGCCAATATGGCCAAGGAGAAAAAGTATGAAACAAAATCAGAACTCACAATTTGAGGAAATGCTATGGCTAGCATTTGAAACAGCCTACAAACAGGCTCAAATCGATAGTATTAAAAAAGGCATACAACTTGCCAAATTAAAAAAGCAAAATGAATCAAAAAATAAATGAAATATCTATCACACCTATTCGTCCAATCAATGGTTTGGTTGGCTTTGCTAGCTTCGTTTTTGATAACTCTATTTATGTTGGCTCAGTTGCTATACATACCCGTCCACTAGGCGGGTATAGATTGATATATCCAAACAAAAAAATAGGTGACAAAAACATTCCATTTATTTACCCTATTAGCAGTCAAATTGGTCGTGAAATTGAAGAAGTAATTATAAAAAAATTTGAAGAAGTAATGAATTATGATCGACACGGTGATATTGGTTATTGAGCAAAATATGTTTGCCATTACCGACTCAAACAAATTTGGATTTAGATCCACTTCAGATCTATTTCAAAAAGCAGGCCACGACAGGATCGTCAAAAATCCGACTATTGCTGAATACAAATTATTTGGGTATTTGCCTTGTTTAACACTTCAGCGACGAATGGTTTTTGGAAAGTCACAACTAGGTCTAAGGATTCAATTTTCAGTTCCAAAGGCACTTTATGGAAATAATTTTGATGAAGTAATTGACGCCGATATTGATAGACTGGTCCCTTGGCTTCATGACAGGCTCCACGATTGGGCTGGTATATTCCTCATGCCACATTTCATACACCAAGCCGAAGTCTCGGGTATTCACTACTCGAAGAACTTAGTGTTTGAAAATAGTTATCGTTGCCAATATATTCTTCAGCAAATATCAAAAGCTGACATTACTCAAAGACTTGGCTTCAATAAATGCGATTATCAAAATGAAGGCATATGTCTAAAATATCGGACCAATAGTTTTGAGTTTGCTATGTATGACAAGGTAAAAGACCTTGAGCAGGCCAGAGTCAGTCCTAAGAAATCGGAAGAAAAACATGAAGCAGTAGTTCAATTGAATTTGCTCGATAACCTTATTAAAAAGAACAAGGAATCGACATTCGAAGTGCTACGGCTTGAAGTCAGACTAAATCGACGTGAGGTGATCAAAAAGAAAATTGCCGAGGCTGGTAAGGAAATCAAATCACTAGAATTTGGAGCACTTTTCAAAAGTGAGTTATCGCAGGCCGTGGTGTTGAATCAATTTGACATAATAATTGCTAACTATCCTCAAGTCGTCGATACCAAATTCAAGTCAAAAGAAGAAGTGTTGTTGCAGCTACAGGTATCAAATCCGCAAGCCTCAATAATCGATATTTTGGCAATGTATGCCACCAATGAGCTATTAAAAACCCACAGTATGAGGGAAATTAGATCAATGATTCGAACTAAAAGCGACGACCAATGGTATCGATATAAAAGTAAAGTAAAAATGTGGTCGACAAATCAACGCCTACCTCAATTATTTCCTACAATCAGGCAGATGTTGATAGATTATCGTCCACTTCATCTTACTGACTATCCCACTTTAATGTTAAATGATGTTAAATTAGAATAACCAATATGGACAAGTATTACTCAATCGAAGAAGTCTCCAAAATGCTCAAAGTTGCATACCTCACTGTTTACCGATGGATCCGCTCTGGAAGGCTTGAATCAGTCAAAGCAGGCCGACAATATAGAATAAATAAAATTGAATTAGATAGATTTATTAAATATAATGACAAAAAATAATTTTACTTTTATTGACCTATTTGCAGGTATTGGTGGCTTTAGGATAGCGTTGGAAGAACAGGGCGGTAAATGTGTTGGCTATTCCGAAATAGATAAAACAGCTATTCAGGTATACACAGCTAACTTTGACTCATCAGAAGAAGAAAATCTAGGAGACATTACGAAAATCAAAAAATATCCATATGCTGATTTAATAACTGGTGGTGTCCCTTGTCAATCGTGGTCAGTTGCAGGAAAAAAACACGGTTTTGAAGATCCACGAGGAGCTTTATGGTTTGACACAATCAAATTTGTAGAAAATGTTAAGCCAAAGGCTTTTATATTTGAAAATGTCAAAGGTTTAGCTGATCCAAGAAATCATGAAAATTTGTCACTAATTATTGAGTCATTTGAACAAGTTGGCTACAAGGTCAACTACAAAGTGTTAAATGCTTTTGATTATGGATTACCGCAAAACAGAGAAAGAGTATTTATCGTTGGAATTAAAAAAGACAATATTCTTGAGTTTGTTTTTCCCGATACATACAAGATATTACCAAACATGTCAGAAATACTTGAAGATTACAAAACACATTTACACAAATCAGTAAAAAATGACACAAATATAAAAAATTCATTCGGGATGTCATATACAATCAACAAAGATAATTACTTTACTTTTTGTGATACTAGAAACGGAGATCATACAATCCATTCGTGGGACATTATAGACACAAATGATAATGAAAAGAATATCTGTTTTGCAATATTGAAAAATCGCAGAAAAAAGAAATATGGAACAAAAGATGGTAATCCGCTAAGCTTTACAGACATCCAAAAAATAATTCCTAATTTAAAAACTAATGATTTATCAAGTCTCATAGAGAAAAAAATATTATTATACCGAGATGGGAAATATGACTTTGTAAATTCAAAAAATTCGTCAGGTGTATTCGGCATTTATCGAATATTTACTCCAAGCTCACATGTATTTTCAACTTTAACTAAAACTGGTGTAAGAGATTTTGTGAGCACAATAGATATTCCAATAAACACTAAAGACAAAAAAGAGTATTTTGTTGAAAATATTTACAGAAAAAAGTTATATAGACAACTTTCAGTCCGAGAAGCGGCAAGGGTTCAAGGTTTTCCAGACTCATATAAATTTCCTGAAAGTTATGGAAAAAGCCTTGGTTTACTCGGTAATGCACTTGGAGTAAATATTGTCAGAGAAGTAGCCATAAATTTATTAAAAGTTATTAAATAACAATATGAACACATATAATCTTGGTTTTATTGCTGACAAAGATATTTACAACCATGTAAAGAATACTGTTGAAAAATATCGTTTTGATATATCACTGTCAACATTTAACAAGAACTTAATTGATCCCATTAAAATGACATTTGATTCAAAAATTTACAGTAAAAGTATTGAAGACACAATTGAAAGTGAAATTATCAGACAAATAGACAAAACAAACACAAACGAAATTGGATATTTTCATCAAAACCTATTCAAGTATATTGATTCAGCTTGGACTGTTCCGACACACGGCTATGATGTCGTAAATGAAAAATTACATTTCTATGTTGAAATGAAAAATAAGCACAACACAATGAACTCTTCATCTTCTCAAAAAACATATATGAGAATGATGAGTAAAGTTGCCAAAGATAAACAAGCCACTTGTGCTCTCGTAGAAGTTATTGCAAAAAAGAGTCAAAATGAAATATGGAAAGTATCACTCGACAGTGAAACTGTATCAGACGAGAGAATCAGAAAAATTTCAATCGATAAGTTTTACGAAATCGTTACAAGCCAAAAAGACTCATTTAAAAACTTATGTGAAAAACTACCAATAATCCTTGATGATGTTATTCATTCAATGAAAGACAGAAATAAAACCAACACGGTATTTAGTGAACTTAAAGCTATATCACCAAATCTACTTAAAAGTATTTATTTACTATCGTTTAGTAAGTATGAAGGCTTTAATAAATTTGATATCTAATGATGAAAGCCATCGTATTAGCCAGAGTTTCGGACAAAAAGCAGGATTCCAATGAAGCTCAGCTAGTCCGTATTGCTGAATATGTCAGACACAAAAGTCTAAATGTTTGGAAGACTGTCGAGATTGAAGAGTCGTCCACCAAAAATGATCGTAAGAAATTTCAAGAAGTCATCAAAGAAATTGAACATATAAAGGAGCCAATTGCATTAGTTGTTGACACTGTTGACCGACTACAACGAAGCTTCAAAGAGTCAGTTCAACTAGATGAATTACGAAAAAAGGGTAAAATTGAAATTCATTTTTATCGAGAAAACTTAGTTATCAGCCAAACATCAAACAGTGCTGATTTGCTTCGCTGGGATATGGCCGTGATGTTTGCCAGAAGTTACGTTTTACAGTTAAGTGACAATGTCAAAAGAAAAATCGAGCAGATGGTAATTGAAGGTAAGTTGCCAGGCAAGCCACCATACGGATATATAAATTACCTTGACGAAGAAGGCAAAAAGAATATCAAGCCTCACCCATTTAATTCAAAAGTTGTCAAAGAAATCTATTCACTTTATGCTTCAGGCAACCACTCGTTCCAAACAGTCCGAAAAAAGGTATTGGACGACTACAAGGTTAAAATGTCTAACGGCAACATTTCCAAAATTTTAACTAACACATTTTACTACGGCTTGATGTTTCACAAAGGCCAACTGTTCTCCCATATCTACGAAACTATCATTGATAGACAGTTGTTCGACAAAGTCCAAGAAATTAGAAATGGATTTAATAAGAAGCGTAGAAAAATACATGCCAAGCCAGCAGTCTATCGAGGTAAGTTAACCTGTGCTGTTTGTGGCTGTTCAGCTTCACCTGAGCTTCACAAAGGCGAGTTTTATTATCAATGCAGTGAATCTAAGGGCAAACACAATGCCGTCATGATGGCAGAACATTTGATAAATAACCAAGTCAGTAAATTGTTTGAGAAATTGATATTGCCAGAGCAGGTAATTAGCGACGTCCTAACAACTCTCAAATCAGTAAACGAAGGCAAAAAGGAATTTAGAGAAGAAATGAGCCGAAAACTCAATCGTGATCTTGAGATGTATACAAAAAGAAAAGAGACCTTACTGACAACATTACTCGATCAGCGTATTACTGGCAATGAATACGACAAACTCAAGGTTGAGATTGATAACAAAATCGCTGACTTCAATGTTCAAATCAGCAACCTCGGTGAAGCAGAGAATAACTATTATTCCACCATAGAACAGGTGATAAAGCTGACATCACGAGCTAGTCAGATATTTGAAAGTTCGAATGCTGAGCAAAAACGACAACTAATAGGCATGACACTTTCGAACTTACGTATCGAGAACAAATTACTCGTAAGCGATTGGGTAAAACCGTTTAATCTAATCGCAAAATATAACGATCATACACTAGGGTTACCCCGCATGGATTCGAACCACAATTCTTACGTTCAGAGCGTAATGGCCTACCATTAGCCGACGGGGTATCGCAGGGATATTATAGCAATTTATGGTTAAAATTTACCAAAGTCGGATTGACAATCACCTGACCTGACGTAACCGGCTTTTTTGGCTTCTGACTCGGAACAAAACCACTGGTCACCCTCGAACAGTCCGACAATGGTGCGGTTGTAGTTGGTGCAACCGGGATAGGAATATATTTTTGAATTGTCCGCTTGATGATGATTGCCTTTGATAACACAACCGAGATCTGAAGGAACTACCTGAGAACATTGTTCGCTATAAATTCCGAGACTTTTTTGACGAGCGTAGTCGTTGGCTGACTGGAGAGCTTTTTTGGCAGAAAAGTTGTCGTAGGTGTCGGTAGCATATCCATTGCGAACCATGACTTCATTAATTATTTGTCCATTACTAATTACCAGTGCAATTATTCGACCATCGACAGATGCATAAGGTTCAAGCAGGGTTACCCGTTTATTTAAAATTAAATCCGATAGCGCCATGGTGGCCTCAGAGCTGTAGCAAAAACCAACTTCTGGGGCATCAATACTGGCGAGACGGATGGTTTGGTTATTTTCTAATTTGAAAGTGTCGCCATCAATTATTTTTATTACCTTGTCGCCCACTTGGGGGTTAAGAGAATATTTGATATTGGCAGTAAGCGAAGGAACTAAAAGAATTAGCGTGGCGAGTGCTAATTTGTTAATTTTCACATATTAAGTATAGCAGGCTAGAATGAGGCGGTGGCGGTGTAGACTAGCTTACTTTCGTAACTACCAGCTTCTTGGGTGGTGGAGGCAACTAATCGATAGCAAATATAAGCTTGTTCGTTGGCGGTAGGGGTGGACGAATTTTGCATAATGGTTTGAGCATTCAGGCGCCCGTTGCCAAAAGGTCGGTAGAGAGGGTAGGTAGTGGCAGTTTGACCAACATTAACATTTTGGAGAGTATAACCAAAGCCGGATGTTGAATATGAAGACCAGGCAGTAGCTGATGACGGGGTACAACCAATACCGTTGCAGTCGGTGTCACGAAGCGTAGTGCCATTACCAATATTGTGCATTGGACCATCTTCATAAACAGTTACTACATATCCACTAGTGGCATTGGTAACACAGGTGAGCTGTTGGGCTAAGTCGTTAGGTACACCTAGAGGAATGGAGCCATAGGCCAGTGAATCAGCGGTAGTATTGGCGGCGTTGGCACCAAAACCCGCCAAGCCACAAGGTGTACCACCGACACCAACATTACTATTGGAAATAGTAAAAGTTAAAGTAGGATCAATATCGGCCGTCACTCGGACAGCTTCAATAACGGCAATTTTACCTTGGAGTGAGTCGGCAGAAATTAGGGTGCTGGTATTGTCTAGGTGGCGAACGTAAAAAGTGTAAACATCAGCACTGCCTTCGGTGTGCCCAGTGGATGGTGCTGGATTGATTAATTGACTACCTGAAGCTAGGTTGCGACCGATAGTGGCAGAGTAACCTACACCAATTTGATTGGTGCCACCGACCCCTAGAGCGCAAGTAATTAGGTGATAAGTATTGCTACCAACAACGGTAGTACCAATGGAGTAAGCGGTGGTGGTGCCAATGCCCCAGTTGGGACAAGTAATATCGGAAACTTTGAGGCGAGTGCCTGAACCGGTAGTAGTGGCGCCAACATCTTGACCCAGATCAAAACCTTGCTGATCAGGAATACCGTCATTGTAAGTTTCGCCAGCGCCAGTAGAGGCTTTGATTAAAAATTGCCAAAAACCACCGGTGGAGTTTGATTGAGGAGTGAGTGAAATTGTATGAATAGCCGATCGTGTCGCGATAACGGCGGCGCCAGTAAAGGCATTGCTTTGACCAATACCAGTATTGAGTTGAATATCGGCAGTGGAGCCAATATCTTTGATAGTAAAAAGTGTGACCGGACCACTACTACTACCAGTGGTGCCAATGGCGATAGTGTCGCCGACAAATAAATTGTTGGTGGTAATTGAGGGCGCGGTACCTGAAGTAAGACTGATTCTAATGGTAGAGTCGCCGGTATTGGCGCCTGGTGCTAATCGACCAAAAAATGAAAGCTGGGAATTACTTAGAGTATCTTTGACTTGGGTGGGAGGGCTAGATTTTAGAGAGCTAGGATATAAAAAAACTCCTAAAATTAGGATTAATGATAAAGCAACAGCGAATTTTGTAATGTGTTTGAACACCTATATAAAGGTAAGCCAATACTATCAATTTTTCAATGGACAAATGAAAAATTGCTAAATTTTTAATTTAAAATTTAAAATTTTTAATCAATTTCAAATTACTAATTAATAATTGGAGAAGGGGTTGGGGTTATTGTTGGAGTCAGAATTGAAGGATTTTGGAGATATTGATGAATATAATCGTATTGACCAATACCGCCAGTGGGGACCAAAATTGATTGACGGTCGACACTAACATCAATTTTTAAAACTGTTTTGTCGGTTAGTGGTAGAGAGTTTATTTTGTAATTGGAAAATTCGACGGCTCGAGGCAGATAACTTTCGATGACCAGAGGTGTTAGATCAGTGCGAACATGATAAGAAAGGGTTTTAATAATCGAGAAGATTTTGCTAAAAGAATTGAGAGTCAAGGCTTTGGTTTTGACTGCCATAATGACTTGGCGCTGGCGAGTGGCTCGATTAAAATCACCACCATCGTTGGGAGCGTGGCGGGAACGGGCAAACTTGAGAGCAGTCGCACCATCAACATGAGTGGTGCCGACACCAAAATGGAGATTTTCGTATCGACAGGTAAAGGCATGCTCGAGTTTTTCACCAGACATAGTGGCAGTAATAGCGGTTATTTCTTCGGCTGACTTGCCACAAATATCAGTAGTGCCGACATCAATTGGGTAAAAAGGGTCATCAAGTGGACGGGTGACCTTGAGATCAATACCACCAAGCTGATCAATAACTTTGACAAAACCTTGGAAATCGATGGCTAGAAAATAGTCAATTTTTTTGCCGGTAATTTGGGAAACAACTGTTTTGGCCATTTCACCACCACCGGCTGGTCCAGTAAATTCGGCCGATTTGTGGGGATAACGTCGATCGTCACTGCCAATTACATAGGCGGCATTTATTTTGGAAAAAAATGGTGTGGTGTTGCCCACAGGGAGCTCGACCCATAAATCGCGAGGGATGGAAATTAGGTCGACTTGTTGATCGTGAGGGCGAACTTCAGCCAACATAATTGAATCAGTGAGACTGCCTCCATCATGGGTGCCTCCGCCATAACCGAGCAACAAAATAGATACTGGTCGGTCGGGATCCAGTGTTGGAGTTGGTTGAACTGAGGTAGGGGTAGGATTTTTGGGTTTGGTGGCGGTGACGAAAACTTGTTTTAATTGAAAAAAACTTACTAAAAAATAGGCTAGAGCAATGGCTAATACAACAACTATCAGGTACGGAGTAATTTTTTTTGATTTACTAATCCACCCCTCGGTCCCCTCCTTAACATCTTCAATCCTCCCCCTATCCCCCTCCCTTGACAGGGAGGGGGTAACAACACTCTTCATAATTGATTACTTTTTATAATACGATTTTATTTGATAGAGAAAGTACATGGAGATAGCCATGCCAATGACGAAACTACCGAGATTGAACATCAACAGGGAAAAAGTGGCGGAAACTAGGGCGCTGTAATACAGATATTGCCAGCCGGCGAATTGACGTTTGAGTAAACCGGATATGGCCAGGGTATTGAGCACAGTGGTGACAAGAATTGAAATATTGGCCAGAGAAAAAGTAACGCCGTTGCGCATGCCACCCAAAAAAGCAAAAGGTGCCACTAGAGCCGACAAACCAAGTAGGCCGAGAATTAAGGGAAGAGTGAAGATAAGAGAAATTATAATAACATAGGGATAATATTTGACGATAACTTCCTTGATATTATCGGGCAAGGTTGGGGCTTTTTTGACAAGATAAGTGTCGAAAAATGTGTCGAGTTGGGACATTATGGAATTGAAGTCGTTTTTTGTTTCTTTGTTCATTGTTTGCTTAAATTAATAGTTAGTTTATTCTATCGCGAATAATTTTTAATTTTCAATTTAAATCTCCCCCTACCCCCTCTTTGATAAGAGGGGGATAATATTTTTTATGAAAAGTATTTTTCCTAATGAGATAGTTTTTAAAGAGTTGACGAGGACGGCACAAGAGGCGGCGACACAAATTGGTTGTAAGGTGGCGCAAATTGCCAAATCACTCATTTTTAAAGACGAAACTGGCCAACCTGTATTGGTGATCGCCTCGGGAGTTAATCGGGTGGACGAGAAGAAGTTGGGTTTACAAAAAGCCGATGCTGATTTTGTCAAAGAAAAAACCTGGATGGTGATTGGTGGAGTGGCACCGTGGGGACACAAGGAGAAGTTTAAAACTTATATTGATATTGATCTGGGCAAATATGACAAAATTTGGGCAAGCTCGGGGAAAAACAATGCGGTGTTTGAGACGAGTATGGATGAACTAATACAAATGACAGAGGGTGAGGTGAGAAAGATAAATTAACTTACGGGCTCGAGCAAGTCGAGCCCCTACGGTGGACTAATTTTTATTATTTTGAGACGGCATATATGCCGTCTCTACGAAAATACGGGATAGGTTTGGGAATAATCAAAGTTTGATTGACAGAAAAACGGTCATACCCGCGAAGGCGGGAATCCATATAAAAAGGGCTCAAGCAAGTTGAGCCCCTACGGTGGATTATTTTTTGGATTGATATTCCTTTCGCAATTCCATCCAGATTTTGCCAAGCAGATTTTGACCATCTTGATGTTCACCCCAACCCCAAACAGGATCGCGCCAGGAGTCTTCGATGATTTCTCTATCGCCTGATTGAAGAAGTTTTTTGAGAACGTAAGGATGTTGGTCAATTTTGTGACGCAAAATATCCATCATAATGCCGACATTAATTTTATCCCATTCTGCAGGCAACTTATCTTTATTTTCATGAGCAATTTTTTGAGCATCGTGGGCTGATCGAGTTAATTTTATTTTTTCGTAAACATCTGGTGCGGTGTCAAAAAAGCCAACCGCTTGAAAAGCATGTTCGGAGGTGGGCCAAAGAACTCCTTGCCATTCCACTTGGAATGAAGAGAAATTGTCGAAAACATAATACTCTTTGGGATAGAAATATATTTTGTCGGTAGGACCTGGCTGATTGACTTGATGATGAGTAATTGTCATTTAAAACCCCTCTGTCCCGAAAGCTTTCGGGACATCTCCCCTTGAAAAAGGGAGAAATAACTAAAAAAAATAATAATTTACTTTTTTTTCCAAATAAATTTATTGTAGACAAACCAGTTGAGTGGAATAGTCAGTCCGAAGATGGCGATGATTTGATATAAAAATAAGCGGTCGCCAAAGAGACTGGTGAGAATGCCGATAACGACCGATGGAATTAGTATGCCAGTGATTATCGAAGAAAAATTGAAAGTGAGAAATTTGGAAAATAAAACTGATTTGGAGGTAATTTTGTCCTTAGCAAAAGTCCAAAGATTGTTGAAAATAAAATTGGAGATGATGGCGAGCTCTGACGCCATAGCGTTACTAATGCCATTTAGATAACTGAGATTTGAAGTGGGGGTAAGCATGAGTGATTTAAAAATCTTGGCACCGACAACGTTGACCACAAAACCAGCACCACCGACGATACCGAATTTGAGGAATTTTTGAATAAATTCATCATGCCAACGAGTGATTATAGCCACTCGAAAAATGTCTTTGGCGGTTTGAGGTTCGATTTTGGATTCATCAGCATTGCGGACATGAAATTCGAGA
This sequence comes from Candidatus Shapirobacteria bacterium, assembly GCA_018062705.1. Classification (GTDB taxonomy): domain Bacteria; phylum Patescibacteriota; class Microgenomatia; order UBA12405; family UBA12405; genus JAGORQ01. Next base: position 43,845 of record JAGORQ010000002.1, on the reverse strand, counting down.
GGAACTTCTTTGAATTTGGCGCCGAGGGCCAATGTCTCAAACAACAACTGAAGTTTGTAACCAAAACTTTTGGTGTAGAGATGAGAAAAACTGAGGTTGAGATGGTCGGCAAAACCTTTGACACGGGTCACCTTGAGACCAGTAGTAGGATCGGTGACTTTGAAAAAGTTTTTGAAAGGGAAGAAAAGAATAACTCGAGCAGTAAAACCACCTACCTCGGAAAAGAAAACTCGTTTGAATCCCCAACCCTTGGGGTTGCTACCACCCTCAATTTTGCGGGAACCGATGACATAGTCGTACCCCTGTTCCATAGCCAGAAGCATTGGTGGAATAGTTTCGGGAGGGTGTTGAAAATCACCATCAAACTCGAAAAGAAAATCGGCACCGAGCTTCTCCATGGCATACTTGAAACCTTTGAGATAGGCGGCACCGATACCGTCTTTGGATGTCTCAGTAAACAGATGGACTTCGGAATATTTTTTGGCCTTGGATTCGACAATTTTGCCAGTACCATCGGGTGAGTTACCGTCGACGACCAATATTTTTATACGCCAGTCGGCAGTGAGACCGTGCTTTTTGGCCTCAATTTCGGGAATAGTTTTGGTGCAGAGATAGTCAATCATTTCACCAATGCTCCCAGCTTCGTTGTAGGTGGGGATGACGATGACGGCAGTTTGGTGGGTTTTCATATTAATTAGTATACATCGGTAAATGATTTTGTATAATCCTGTGGATGACATTTTTGGAGTTTTTTGAAAAAGAACTTATAGAAAAGCCAAGATTGAATGGTAATAAAAAAATTTTGTACACTGTCAATGAAGGACCTAATGGTGGCGGTAAAACATTTATTTCCCAAAAAGCTGCAGAACTATCTGCACTTAATTTTTATAAGATGGCTGACTTATATACTACTGCGGAACCTCCCCGATTAAGACTTGATTGCGTGCCGGGTGATCTAGACGCAAGACATTTTTTAAAGGGAGGGTTTGCTGGGGATGATACCCGAGAACAGTTGGCGGTTTTTATGATGGCCAGGAGAAAACTTCAAGAATTAATATTTGAAGGGGACATGTTTGGCTCAGATGTTGCGGAAAATATATTTAGATCAACTGTGTCTACTCGAATAGTTGTGATGTCTGACCGTGGTGTCCCGTCATCAAAGGTCTACCAAGTTAGGTCGCAAGAACAGAACAATCCTAAATTAGCTAAATTTAACAGAGAGTTAATAAGTCGTGCTTATAAAACAGCTTATTTGAAAAAATATGACTTGGTTACTTTTATTCAACCGACTAGTATTCGTAGTTCCACTTCCACAGATGATGTATTTGAAGGAAGGTTTGCCGAGATATCTTTGTATGCAGAAGAGATAAGAGGGGGTGGATTTAGTCGAGAGGACGCAAACAATATGATTTGGGTAGTTAACGATCCTACAGGTCAAGGAAACGATGTGAGTGAGCCTGTTGGTTGTACGGCGGCGACTACTCTAGCAGTACTTAATTATGGCCGACTTAATTTGGAAACAACATATACGGTTCCTTTTAGATTGGGTGAAGGATTGACTGGTACAAAACTACAATATTCAAATGAAATAGTTTCTGGAAATGTATTTTTGAAGTTAAAACCAAGATCCAGTGAGGCCACTCTTGAAATTACACCAGCATTGCCACAAGTGAGATAATAAGTTATGAAAATTGATGTGGTGACATTGTTCCCCAAAATGTTTGAATCCCCTATGGCTGAGAGCATGATGAAGCGGGCGGTGGATAAAATTATTTTGGAACTTAAGACTCATGATATGCGTCAGTGGGCGTGGAATAGCTATGGAGCGGTGGATGATAAACCGTATGGGGGTGGGGTGGGAATGCTGATACGGGTTGATGTAATTGCAAAAGCAATTACATCAATTACTAATGACCAATTACTAATTACTAATGAAAAAAATAATAATATAGATTCCCGCCTACGCGGGAATGACATTCAGTCAAAACCCCCTACACGGAGAATTATACTAACGAGTGCTAGGGGGAAAAGATATACCCAAGAAGATGCCAAGAGACTGGCAAAATATGACAATTTGATCATTATTTGTGGTCATTATGAAGGGTTTGACGAGCGAGTAAGTTCATTGGTAGATGAGGAAATATCGATAGGTGACTATGTACTGACCGGCGGAGAAATTCCAGCAATGGTAATTATCGATAGTGTGACCCGACTCCAAGCCGGAGTGTTGGGAAAAGATGTGTCCAGTGAGGATGAAAGCCACAGTAAGGAAGGCTATATTGAATATGCTCAATATACTCGACCGGCGGAGTTTAATGGAAAAAAAGTGCCCGAGGTACTGCTTAGTGGGGATCCGAAGAAGATAGAAGAGTGGCAAGGGGAACAAACTAGACCTAAGAAGTAAGATTTAAGATGTAAGAATAAGGCAAAATTAGATCAAGGTGGAAGATAGAACAAGAATGCCGAAGAGGATGAAGAGAAGATATTCGATGATGATGGAGAGGGCCAGGTCGCCACGATGATAATGGTGAAGTAAACTCCAGAGAAAATATGAGCCACCGGTGGCATACACAATGTTGCGCTGGGCATGAGGATTGTGGGCGAAGAGTAAAAAAGTTATTGCCCCAGTAATAAATATTAGCGATATAGTGATGTAGACCGTTGGTTTTGATTTGATTTCCTGAAAAATAGTCATGTTAAAAAATTATTCCCTGTCGAGAGGCAATTAATAAGATAAGTATTATAAAAAGATAGCCGACGTGACCGTAGGACGAGCCGGTAAGCCGAGGAGTTTGGCGAGTGAGGCTAACATAGGCATCAACAATTAAGGTGCCAATAATTATTACAAACATAATTACGCCGATTATTTGGCTAATTTTGAGAGGACTGATAATGGGCCGACCAACACTGGTGTCGGCCAAAACTTTTTGATTGGCTAAAAATTGCGAAGCGCGTTGATAATCGGTGGGGGCAGGTTCGTTGCCTATTATGGCCAGAGGAGTGGCGAAATGTTGAACCACCAGGGTGGTTTGAACGCCGTTGAGGATACCGTTGACCACACCAATGCCAATTTCTAGATATTTGCCAGAAACTATATTTGCCCGATGAGTCGGTGAATTCATCCACGCTTTCATCATTCCATCAGTGTCGTAAAAATCTTTGGCGAGGTTTTCACCAGCAACTGAATATTGGTAATTTTCGGCTTTGAAAAAGTCCCAAGGAGTGGTGCCGGTAGGAGAGGTGTGAGCCCAATAATTATTACGAAACATGTCTTGGGCTTTTTTGGTGGCGGAAACGGACAGGGCGGGGTTGTATTTAAGAGCTGGCAAACCCTGCTTCTCTCGTTCAATATTGGTGTCATCAAAAACTTTTTGAGGGGTAATTTCAGAGGAATAGCCGAGAACTCCCGGACGAATGATGGTCAGTGATTTAATAAAGGATTGGTTGAGTAAATAGACGGCGATAAACAAACCGATAGCGTAGGGTTGGAGTAGCCAAGCGCGGTGGTTGTTGTGTTCGTGAGGGACAAATAAATGATGCCAGTGGAATTTCACATATTAAGAATAACAAAATTTAGACAAAGATTTAAGAAATAAGATTTATGATTTAGGAATAAGACAAAATCACCCACCTCTGCCCCTCCCAGATTTGGGAGGGGGAATATTATTTTTATAAAAATTTTTCTTTATTTTTACAGAGCGGAGATGCAGATGGCATATGTTTGTAAAGCAAAACTCTGATCACCACCTGAGCTACTATCGATGCCAGCAGTAGCAGTCCAAGAATCGCCATCGAGAGGATAGTTATTGGTGACGACGATTTCGCTTGAGTCGCTTGCATCAATGGTTTTGAATCCGCCACCGATCACTTTTTTGCCAGCAGTGCAATCTGCTACTTTTGTTTTTAGCAATTCATCATCACTGGAAACAGTACTAAATTTGATTTCCCAACCACTAACACCATTGGTACCGTTGGCACCAGCAGGACCAATAGGTCCGATATCACCTTGAAGACCGGCGACTCCAGGAAGACCGCGTGGTCCTTCAATACCCTGAGCGCCATCCTGACCGTTTGTGCCGTCTTTGCCCTTTTCACCCTTGAAACTGAGGAGCCATTCAGTAATATCTTCGGTATATCCATTTTCTTTGGCCAGATCATAGGCTGATTTGCCATCTTGGCCGTTTTGACCATTATTGCCTGTTAGTCCCTGGGGACCTTGATCGCCTTGATCACCTTTTGAACCCTGGGGGCCTTGCTTGCCCTCGGGTCCTTGGGGACCGGTGGCGCCCTGTTCACCAACAGCTCCGGTATCACCTTTGTCGCCCACTTCTCCCTTGGCACCAGTGTCACCCTGGGGACCCTGGGGGCCGGTGGCGCCCATAGGGCCAACATCACCTTGGGGACCGATAGGTCCTTGGGGGCCAGCAGGACCAACAGGACCAATAGGTCCTATATTTCCATCAATACCGCCAGGGCCAGCTGGACCCTGGGGACCAACAGCACCCTGTGGTCCTTCTGCACCCTGAGGACCAGCCGGGCCAGCAGGACCTTGGTCGCCGACAGGACCTTTGTCGCCCTGGGGTCCCTGATTACCGGTAGCACCTTTTAGACCTAAAGGCCCCTGATCACCAACTAAACCCTGAGGACCAGCGGGACCAGCACTTCCCTGATCGCCAGTGGCACCCTTGTCGCCCTGGGGACCGGCAATACCTGGAACACCGGCTGGACCCTGGGGACCGGCAGGCCCCGGATTGCCTGTGGGACCTTTGTCGCCAGTGGCGCCTTTGAGATTTAAGCTAATTAACTGATCATTTTTTTTACAATCGGCTTTTCTAAAGCCCTCCCCAACTACATACACTGCACCAGAATTTTTAATACACAGAGTAACGGCTGGTGGATTGATGGAATGATTCCAAAAAGACCCGACAAACTGGCCAAAGTCGAAGGCTTGGGCGGGAGCGGGGGTAAACATCGCACCGGCAGCTACTAGGGCAAAAGACAGTACGGAAAGATTTTTTGACCGCATAGTTGACGCGAAAATATAAAGTGGGGGCTAGGTGTATGTTAACTTTACTACAGATGTAGTTGTCAAGTGGAAGGTCTGATATAATAGATCAATGGAGAAAAAGCATGTATTTATTGCCATTGTTTCGGCGTTGTTTTTAGTTGGATTATTGACAACTTTGAAAATAATTTACAACCCAACCACTAATGTTTTGGGGGCGAGAAACTGGAACAAACGTAAATGGACACCGACTATGACACCGAGACTGACAACTATTCCCACTGTGATTGCATCAATCACAGCAACTGTAACAGCTAAGATAACCGCCTCACCAACGGTTAAGCCAACAGTCACAATTCGACCAACCAGTACAGCTACTCCAAGACCAACCGCCACACCAACGATTAAGCCTTCAAACACGCCGACTCTGGTACCAACCGGTGGTGGAACTAGCGCTGGGATGAAATGGGGTTACTACACTGGCTGGACTACAACCCAAGTGAAAGACTTGGAGGCTCGAGTAGGCAAGGTGGGGAATTATTTGGCAACTTTTGTCCACTGGGGCAACGAAAATGCACTACCTTTGGATTTGGGTAACTTGGCTAAATCTCGAGGTCAAACCTTGGTGATTTTTTGGGAGGCGATGGACTACAACTTTAATGGGGTAAACGATACTAGGTTTAATTATGATGCGATTTTGCGGGGTGATTGGAACGCATATTTGACAAGTTTTGCCAATCAAGCCAGAAACTTTGGAGGGCAAGTGATTTTGATTCCGTTTGAAGAAATGAACGGCAACTGGTACCCATGGGGAGGAACAGTTAATGGTAATACACCCGCCAAACATATTGCGGCTTATAGATATGTACGAGGGTATTTTAATGATGTTGCCAATGTAAAGTTTGCCTGGACAATTAACAGTGACTCAGACCCAAATGTGCCAGGGAACCAATTCACAGACTATTACCCCGGAGATGCTTATGTTGACATAGTAGGAACTAATGGATTCAATTTTGGTTCACCCTGGATGAGTTTTGCTCAAGTGTTTGCCTCGGGGTTATCAAAACTAGAAACAATGAACAAGCCAATTATGATTTTTTCAACTGCAAGTGCAGAAGGTTCAGAAAAAGGTAATTGGATTAGAACCGGACTAGGGCAAGAGGTCTACAAACATCCAAAAGTTCAAGGTTGGATTTGGTTTAATGAAAACAAAGAAAAGAACTGGCTAATTTGGTCTTCGACTGATTCACTCGATGCCTTCAAGAGCGTGGTGCAGTAAATACTACTTACAAAAAGCACTGATATTCCCATTTATGTTTGGAAGAAGTATTTTAGTGCCGATTTTGATGCTTGAAGTAGATTTTATCTTGTCTTGATTAACCTTGTGAACTTCCTTCCAACAACTACCATTTTGATACTCTTTAACTGACAAATTCCAAAGATTGTCGCCACTTTTTATTGTATAGATTTTTAATTTTTGGCTATTTTTTGGCTGTTTTGTAAGGTTTGCACTATAACTAGAAGCTAAATAATAATCGGGTGAAGCGCTAAAGAAAGTAGCCAAAATCGCTGTTTGTCCACGTTGATAAGCACCAAAAAATAGCAAAAACGCGGCAAAACTACCTAGATAAAATTGAGGCCACCAATCGATAATTCTTATTTTTTCGCCATCCCTTAATATATTTTTGATGTGCAACCAATTGATGTTTATTAAAAGAAGCCCGTAAGAAAAAGCACTTGTGAGCGCTAGATAGAAATAGCCTCTGTTTGAGGGTGTATCTTTGCTTAAGCAAATAACTATAATGGGTAAAGCAGTTAGTATGAAGTAAGGAGTTGTTATTTTTATCGGTAAAGTTGTAACTGTCGATGACTTGGGTGTTACCTTGATTTTGAACTCTCTTTTGAAAACTACACAGATTATTGCACTAATACAGGCAATTAAAACCCATGGCCAGCGTGCAAGTTGAAATAATATTGTCTCCCAAGAGATAAATTTGGCATATTTGGGACGGAGCCAGCCTTTTGACGAAATCCACCAAACAATTAGAATGCAAATTGAGCTGGACAAAAAATTGTGAAGGACAAATTCTAGATAATTTACATTGACCCAAGGTTGACCACGAATAATTGCAATTAGAGGAAGAAGGTAGGATGTCAGCATACAAAACGCAAAGAGTGGGTACCACAACTGTGAAAAAGCAAATTGAAATTTTAGTTTTGGGGTTAATCCATTCCAGTACTTTTTTGTAATTGACAAGAGGACTATAACTAGGCTTTTTGACCACTGAAACTCCTGCAACATACTGTCACTAAAATTGGTGGCTCCATCACCTCGAGCAATTGCATTAAATGCAAAAACACCCCTCCAGCCATTTGAATTCATCATTAGGGTAGTAGTGTGATCTTCAGCTAATTCTGGTCCGATTCCACCTATTTGCCTTAAGGCAACAGTTCTAACTGCATAATGTGAACCAATGCAGAGTGGTGCCCAACCCTCACTATTGTAGCCTGCCTGTAGACTCCCGTGCATCGTTGCCTCAGCATACATTCTCGCCCGAACAACCCAACTAACATCTATATTTGCATCACAAATACTTGGTCCGGCAACATAACCCACATCCTCTTCAACAAACGGACTTATCATATGCTCTAAATAGTCTTTTTGGGGCACATGGTCTGCGTCTAGTTGGCAAACTATATCGTATTGGCTATAGCCGAACTTGTCATAAAAATACGCCAAATTCCCCTCTTTACATTTGGTTCTTCTTGGCCAACTGTTCTGGTGATAATCAGGTACCCCTTTTCTGGTAGAAAGTTTTACGTTATGTTTTTCGTACCAGGCAATAGCCTCTATTGTCGGATCCTCGTCGGCTACCCAGGTATCGTGTGGATATTTTTGACTTATCATTGCTAGAAGTGTCTTCTTTACCATCGACAACGGCTCAGCTGGCGCCTTAGTAACAATCATGGCTACTCGCCATTTTTTTGGTAGAGTTTTTGGAAAAGTTGGTTCTTTCATCTTTGAAACAAAGTAAAAATAGTACCCCGGCATAAGCATTGTCCAAGAAACAAGCAAGCTGTTAACTATCAGCCCATAAGAGGAAATTATATTAGACGGATTGAGCCACCAGATCCAAAAATATAATACGGATATCAACCAGGATACAACCAAGAAGGTATAAAACCAGCCTTCACGCCTTGTCATGACTGGTTTTACTGTCTTATAATTCATATTATGGGTGTATTATATCACCGACAATGTAAAAAATAATATTTCTTTGAATTTTGAGATAATTGCAGTTGTGAGCAACTTACTACAGTTAACCAAGCTAATTGGGATTGAATTTTTGACTATTTTACTTTCTGCCTGCAGTCTTTTCGCACCTCAAAAAGTGATAATTGGACTATATGACTACAATTCACGACTGTCGGCATTAGAAGGAATTGAGATTCAACATGTGTTTGTCGGTTGGAATAACTACGACACAAAATATACTTCAGAGCAGTTAGACAAAATACGCGACTCTGGAAAGAATATTTTGATAACGCTTGAGCCATGGCCAATTTTTTCTAGCAACAGTGATTCCAGCCAGTTGTTCGATGACATTCGGGCAGGGAGATATGATGAAAAAGTTAATCTAATGTGTGACAATTTGGCTAAATATCCAGATGTTATTATTCGATGGGGGCACGAAATGGATATGCCGTCCGGAAGATACACTTGGTCTGGGGGAAATCCGCAAAAATACATTGAATCCTACAAGCATTTTGTCGATACTTGTAGAAAGCGGGCAGAGCAGGTTAAATATATGTGGTCACCTGCAGGCAACAAAAATTTAAAAGAATATTATCCAGGTGAAAGCTATGTGGATTATGTTGGACTGTCTATTTATTACTATCCCGACTGGCAGAAAGACTACGGCTCGACATTTTTTGACTTACTTTCTAGTAAGTATGAATTGGTAAAAAATTACAAAAAGAAGATAATTATTGCAGAATTAGGGGTTTACGGATCAGAAGAAATGCAAAAAAAATGGTTAGAAGGTGCAACAAAAAGTTTTAACAGGTTTCCGCTTCTAGATGGACTGGTTTATTTTAACTCAACTGATCACCCTGGTGTTTGGGGTGACTTACCAACACCCGATTGGCAAATCTCTGAGTCAACTCTGAAAATACTGACTGGAAGAGAAGAAAATTAATTCAACATGATTTAGTTGCCAGAGGATATGCTATCTAGTTAAGAGCATCTCTAAGTATTTCTTTTGGAGCAGTCCAATCGTTTTCTTTCTTAACATTAAAAAACATAACACAGTGTAATTTTTGTTTTTTAGCATAATCGAGGGCTTCCTGGTACCACTTGGCTTTGTCGGTGCTGGTTGCAGTAGAAAATACGCACATTGGTTTGCCGGTCTTGGCAAACAAATCTAAAGTTGAGGTAAACATGTCTTCAGTAGTTCGAGGATCGTCCGGCCAACGAAAAGCGTCGACACCATAGATATCTACTTGGTCTGCCGGCGGGATATAGGCAGTAGAGTTGTCACCTGACTGGATTTCGTTTAAGGCAAGAGCTAATTTAATATTTTTTTTGTCTTTGAAAATTTCATGCGCCATAGCCCAGACTTTTTTAAATTTTTCCGGACTATTATCAGCCGTACCGTCTGCCCAAGGAATGTCTTCACCTCTCAAATTTGGCTCAGGTAAAAAGACGACAATTGTAGGCACTTCTGATTCTTCTAATTTTTCGGCAATTTTTGTTAACCACTCATTGGTTTCGGTATCAAGCATTTGAGAATTGGTCTCATTTGTCTCTAGATATATTACTAGGCCAGTTTTATTTTTCTTGGCGAGGTCAACCATTTCCTGATGAATGTCACCACTTCCATCTAGACCTATAAAGGTAGCTAACATATCTGGTGCAACCCCAATTTCGTCAATTAATTTTTTGGTTTCAGCGGCGTCTCCGGCAAATAGTCCAATATTTAACTTATTATTACTGTTTGTAGCTTCAGGAACCTGCGAAGGAAAAGCTGTTTCTGTGGGCAGTAGCGTTGATGTTGGTCGAGGTGTTGGGGTGTCGGGTGGGGAACTGACAGGAGTGGCGGTTTCAGCAATTACTGGGACAGGAGTTGTGTTACAGCCAGCTACTGTCATTATTATTGATAGCGCAAGAAAAGTTTTTAAAGTATTTATACCTCGGGTCATGAGAGTGAGTTAATTCAACATGGCATTGAGACCTTGAGAGAGAGTGACCACAGTGGTAGAGGTAGACTGGAGATAATCGGCGATACCTTGGAGTAAAGCGGGTGAAACTGAATATTGTCCACCACTAGTGTCAACTTGATGGAATACCATGATTAGCCAACTGTTATTGCTTCGAGCGGAGTCGATCATCGATTTAGCTTGATCAAGTGTGGTGGATATTTCCATTGATTGATTTTTTAGTTGAAAGGGGTCGGTGTTTTTGTAATTATAGCCAGCATCCTCGGGATTAGCAGTCCTAGATGTGGTAAAGCCTGATTGCTTGATAATTTGCATGACAGTACTGTTGGCATTACCAAAAGGAGGCGCAATCGACTTGACTGGATTGAAACCAAGTGACAAAAGGTCTTGGCGAGAGCCGGTAACTTCATTGATAATTTGTGACTCGGTGAGCGTGTTGAGATCTGGGTGTGTTTTGGTATGGGCACCGATTTCATGTCCCTGGGACTGCATGGTAAGAGCGTTGGTGAGTGACATGTAACCATCAGCCAAATTATCTAAAAAGGTGGTGGTTAAAAATTGGGTACTTTTGAAATTTTTGGAATTGAGTATGGGAATGGCGTTTTGAAAGACCGAGTTCCAACCATCATCGAAAGATAAGGTAACCATACCTTGGGAAAAGGGAGTATTAGCTGTCGCTGATGCACGAAGTGAGTAATTATCGACAACTAAATAACCAACCTGTTCGATGAGGTGAAAGATTGTAATTGTGTGGACATCAGCAGGAATGGTGATATTGGCGGAAGTACTAGTCCAACTAGCAGAAGAGGGTGGGGTAGCGATATCCTGATAATTATCGTTGCCGGCATCATGATGGAAACGGACAACTACTCGAGTAGCCACATTTGACTGATATTGATTGGAAAAATTGTAGATTGTACCAGGATTAACAGAAACGTCATTAAAATACCATTTAGCGTCACCATCAGTAAATGAAGTTAGTTCGACTTTGGTAGCGGAAGCTCCATCAACACCAGGGACGGGATAGGTAAAGACTGGAGTGTTTGTGCCCCAATTACCTGTATTCCAAGAATCTGGTAAATTTGCATTGGCAGAGTTGGCGGTTTCGAGTGAGTTATTGGGGACTAAATTTGGACCGGGAGTTGGAGCAGGAAAATATGTGGGGGTGGGATAGATAGGAATGGTAGTAGGACCAACGGTGGGAGTGATGGTGGGAGCAAGAGTGACTGTCGGAGTTAAGGTGATTGTTGGGGTATTGGTGGGAGTGTTGGTTGGTGTCATTGTTGGAGTATTTGTAGGGATTACTGTTGGAGTGTTAGTTGGAATTAAAGTTGGAGTATTGGTGGGTGTCGATGTAGGCGTATTTGTGGGAATTAGTGTTGGGGTGTTGGTAGGAATATTAGTGGGTGTATTGGTGGGAGTGTTGGTGGGAGTAGAGGTTGGAAGAATTCCAGCAATTTCATCCAAAGCACCACTGACGGTTTTGAAAGTGACATTCTTGGATAAAAGATAATTTAGTTGATTTTGAAAATCGACTAGATTAGTGTCATAAGCATCAAGATTGGTGGTGGCAACACGGTGGTAAACAAGTACCAACCAAGACTTGTCTTTGATGGCTTGATCAACCCAACTCTGGAATTCGCTTAAGGTGGTATCAGAGAGCATATTTTGGACTTTGAGGCGATAAGGATCCAAACTATCACCAGTATTGAAACCTTCATCGGTGGGACGATGACTGCGGTAGAGAGTTTTGAGGGCATTAAGCGAAGTAGTGTTGTAGGCACCGTATGGAGTGGCAAAGCTGGTAACCCTGCCGGTACCAATGAGGTTCTCGAGATAATTTTTGGAATCAGTAATCTCGGAATTTAATTGGGTAGCATTCAAAGTTGTTAAATCAGGGTGTGTGACTGAATGAGAACCAATTTCGTTACCATTGTTAAACACAGATAAAACTGCCTGATCACCGGAGACATTGATAGCTCCAGTATGAGGTGAATTGGATAAAAAAGTGGTGGCAAAATAGTAAGTAACTGGGATATTGTTGGACTTTAAAATGGGTAAAACAGTAGTGACATTGTCTTCCCAGCCGTCGTCAAAAGTTAGGGTAACTAAGGTGCGATTTAGAGGAGTAGGAGTGTATTTGACTAAGGAAAAATCGTCGATAGTTAATGTGCCCACCGCGGAAATTAAATGCAATACAGTCATATTTTTGGCGTTGGCAGGTACTTCAAAACTATCAGAGTATTGAGTCCAGTTTGTTGATGCTGGTGCATCGTGGAGTCCGAGGTAAAACTCAGTATTGTCGTTTAAGACAAATTTAACGACCATATGGGTGACAATGTTTGATTTGTACCAGTCAGAAAATTGGTAAGAATCACCAGGAGTCACTGGGACAGAGGTAAATTGCCATTTGGCATCACCATTGGTGTATTTGGTGGTTTGAACCTTGGCAGAACGGGAGCCGGTGTGACCGGTAGTTAGGTAGGAAAAAGTGGTAGTGTTGGTGCCCCATTTTAGCTTCGACCAACTGGCTGGCAAGGAGCCAGAAACGGTTTCAAAACCGGGGTTGGGAACGACATTGCCAACAGTTACTGTAGGTGTCGGAGTCGGGATTTGAGTGATGGTTGCTGTGGGAACGAGGCTAGGAGTGGGGGTTGGTGGGTGGGTTGGAGTAATGGTGGGTGTCAAAGTGGGAGTAGGAGTCTGGGTGACCAGCGGGACTAAAGAAAATTCATCGGTAGATAACCAACCAACTTTGTTGATGAGGTGGTAAACAGTAACCTTTGAGGCATTGGCAGGTGTAGTAAAGTTGACGGTAAATTTAGTCCAATTGGCAGCGATTGCTGGATTTGCCAGTGTGGTGTAGACATAGGAACCGGTAGTGGTGACAGTGGCAACGACAACTGAGCTGACGACATTTGATTGATAATAATCAGTGAAGGTGTAAGTTTTTGAGGCGGTTACTGGTATTTCTTTGAAATACCATTTGGCATCGCCGCTGGTTCGGGAGGTAAGCTGAACCTTGACGCCACTACCAACATAACCGGCCACAGGATAGGTAAAAACTGCTTTGTTGGTACCCCAATTGTCTACATACCAGTCGAGAGGGAGGGTGGTACCAACTGAGGGTGTTTCAACTGATGAGTTACTGATTAAATTGTCTGTTTGGGTACTAGAAAAGTCGGGGAAAGCCAGGCGAAAACCTACAAAAACAAAAAGGAAAAGTAAAGATCGAATTAAGTTTAATTTGAATCGAGACATATTTTGACCTGTTTTTGGGTTAAATACTGCAATAATTTTGAATTCTGATCAGCGGTACCTGTATAGTTTTTTATACCATAAGTTAAAGCGTCTTGGGTACGAGAATCAAACGAATAGTCTAATTTGTTGTCTAAATAATAGTTAACAACCGAATATCCGGAGTAAATTTTTGGTTGACAAGAGAGTAGTATTTGAGAAATCTTGACAGGGTCTGGTGTGGGCGATGGTGCCACAATTGATTCCCCTAAGACTGATGAGTCTGAGGGTAACTGGGCAATAACTGGCACGGTACCTAATTTAAGTGCTTCGGCCACGAGTGTTATATTTGAGCGTTCGGTGAGACATTTGTCCAGAGTGAAACCAGCGGTATAAGATACCAGTGAGAAAATGGCAATAAAAACAGTGAGTGAAAGTATTTTTTTCATATAGATTAATTTATTTTTTGCCAAATATTTTTGATTGTGGTGCCGACAAAACCAACAAAAATTATTAACAAATGTACCAAGAGTGATAAACCGGGTACAAACATCATATTTCACGGCGAGCTGGGTGATACCAAACAAGGTTTTTAGATTTTAAAATCCCCTCCTTGATAAACTGCTCTAAAGAGACATAACTATTAACGTACATCATAAAAGGATAGATAAAAGGTATAAGTAAGAAATCGAGTCTTTTTTCAATAATTGAAGCTAGAATGGCTTCTATGGCTACTATAATAGTCAAGAGTAGAAAGAATTTGACGGCCCAAAGAATATTGAGAAGTGGGACAAGAAAAATTAAAAATGAAAAAACTACACCTTCAACATAAATTAGTGACAACTCAAGTACCCGACGAGGATCCTCAACTAAATCATTATTGATGTGTTTTACCAGATTTTGCCAACCGCCACCATACCAGCGTCGCATTTGTCCTATATATGAACGAAGAGTATCGGGGTCTTGGGTGTAGACAATAGCTTTATTGTTGTAATGAATATAAAGATTGTTTTTGTGGAGTTTGTAGGTAAAATCCAGATCTTCGGTGATAGTGTCGTGATCAAAACCAATATACTTTTTGAAAACATTGGTGCGAAAAGCGCTGGCGGCACCGGGAATAACAAAAATATAACCAAGGTATTTTTGGGCTAACTTGTGAATATTTTGACCAATAACGTAATCAAAAGCCCGGCACATGGTCAACCAGTTGTATTTGAGGCTGCGGACATATCCGGCGACTGCCGCAACTTTTTTGTCCTTGAAGTCTGACTCGATAATTTCATTAAACTTGGGGTCGAGAAGGGTATCGCCATCAGTGGCGACAAAAATATCACCCGTAATATAGGGCAAACCTTGTTCTTGGGCGTAACTTTTGTTGCCAGCGTGTACTTTGAGATCAATAACTTGAATTTTTTTGCCAAATGTTTTTAGTATTTTTAGGGTGTTGTCGGTGGAACAATCATTGACAACTAAAATTTGATCAAAGGGACGGGTTTGAGCTAAGCAAGCATTGATTGAAGACCGGATGGATTTTTCCTCGTTGTAGCAAGGTATGAGAATAGAAATTTTAAGCTTCTGTGAAGACATCTATTGAAAAAAGTTATATGGACGTATTTTACAGTAAGATAATTCAAACTGCTACTAGATAGATGTGTAGTTACTTTTGAGTATTTTTCAAGCTAAAAATTGATTTTATTGTTAAAATTATTATTAATCCAATAGCTACTCCGATTAAATCATATAGGGTATCGTAGAGCCGTCCGGAACGGCCGGAAGTAAAGAGCTGATGATACTCATCAGTGATGGAGAAGAGGTAGGCAATTAGGATGGTAGAAAAATGTGACAGGGTGGCGTAAAACAACAATATAGCTAAAATAGCATACTCGACAAGGTGAAAAGTTTTGAGAATATAAAACCGATTGACGACAACACTGTGAATGCCAGTAGTTTGGCGGGAAGACAGGTAAAAAATAAAGCACATCCAAAGAAAAGCTGGAATATAGCGGTAAATTTTGGTCACTTTTTGATTTTGGAAATGATTAGAGGGACAACTAGAAGCAAACCGCCAATGATAATAAAAATAGTTGGAAGAATTTGGGAGTTGAATTTTGAAGATTTGGCTGGTGCTTTGGTCGGAGTTGCCGAATCGATTGGGCCGGAAATATCAATTGGCAAATCGGTGACCGCCGTCGCCGTTGGCATTGGCGAGTCGATGGGTGTGGGTTCACTGGTGGGAGTGGGAGTAGGTGTTTGAGTCGGTGTCGGCGTGCGAGTTGGCGTGGAGGTTGGGACTGGGGTATTGGTGGGAGTAGCGGTAGGAGTAGAGGTGGGATGAGGTGTGTTGGTGGCGGGAACTGGAGATGGAGTGAGAGTTGGAGTTGAGGTGGGAACACAAGTATTGGTTGATGCTGGTGCATCGCCAGTTTTACCAACAGAATAAGTTAGTTGGTCAACTAGAGTGTCGGTGGAGTTGTAAAGAGAGATGGTGTCGCCAGTATTGTTTAGCCAGCTGGAATTTTTGGAAAAAACTTGAGTGTTACTTGGCGACAAACAACCGGTGATAATGATATCGTCGCCTGTTTGATTATTACTGTCGCGGATTTTCCAATTGGATAAATCAATTGTTTGACTGGAAAGATTGGTAATCTCGACCCATTCAGGTGAGGTGTCGGAAGAAAAGTTGGTGATTTTGGCAATCGGGTCGAGGGCAAAGACTGGGCGAGAAAAGAGTGAGAGTAAAAATAAAATTAAAAGCACAAAATAGTGTAGCAAAAAATTAAATCTCCCCCTACCCCCTCATCGCTGAAGCGATATCTTCGACTTTGACGAAAGAGGGGGAAATATTTTTATATTAAATTTTTCAGTGCAAGATTAAGTTTACGTAAGGTTGATTCTTGACCGAGAGCCGGCAAGCAGTCAACCACAGGTGGGGTGAAGGCCACACCACAGATAGCTACCCGGAAGACCATAAAGAATTCACCGACATTCCAGGAATTTTCAGAAACTAGATTCTGGATTCGAGAAACTAGATCAGAAAAATCTGTAGATAACAAATTTATTGATTTAGTTAGCATTTCTTTGGCTAATTCCGGCGAGGTCCCCTTTTTGAGCAATAGTTCTTTGTCGTATTTAATATCATCAAAAATAAACGCTAGAGAAGTTTTTAAGTCGCTAAATTTAACTAGTCGACTGCGAAGAATTGGAGCGAGAATTTTGACCTGTTCGTCTGAAGCCTCGGGGAGAAATTTTTTGAAATATTCCAAATATTTGGCCTCAGTGATTTTTTCGCGGATGTAAAGACCATTGAAGTAATCAAGTTTTTTGCGATCAAAAATTGGCTGTTTGACATGAAGCTTTTCAATTTTAAATTCTTTGACGAATTCGTCGAGACTAAACAATTCCTGCTCTGTGCCAGGATTCCAGCCGAGCAACATCAAAAAATTTAGTAAAGCCTCAGGCAAATAACCATCATCTAAAAAGCTTCGGGCGGAGACTGTACCTTTACGTTTGCTCATTTTCCCCTGACCACTTGGGTCTAAAAATACTGGAAGATGGGCCAGTTTTGGCAGTTCCCAATCAAGATATTTATAAATGGTATAGAGTTTGGGTACAGAAGAAATCCATTCGTCACCGCGAAGTATATGGGTGATGTTCATCAGATGGTCGTCGACAGCGGCGGCAAAATGATAGGTGGGAATACCATTGCTTTTGACTAGTACCTGATCGTCAACATCGTTGGTATTGAATTTAATTTTGCCTCGAACGAGATCTTCAATAACGATAGTTTCCCGATCGGGAATCCGCAGACGGACAACATAAGGTAGGCCGGCTTCAAGATTTTTTTGAACTTCCGCCGGAGAGAGTGATAGGCAGTGACGATCATACTTGGGAAGTTTTCCGCTGGCTTTTTGCAAATCGCGCATTTCAGTAAGTCGATCTTCGGTGCAAAAGCAATAATAAGCCTGACCTGAGTCGAGCAACTGCTTTAAATATTTTTGATAAATATTGAGGCGTTCTGATTGGACATAGGGAGAGTAAGGTCCGCCAATGTCGGGACCTTCATCCCAACTTAATCCATAGTCTTTGATTACTTGAAGAATCCTGTCTTGGGCACCGATAACAAATCTTTTCTGGTCGGTGTCCTCTATCCGAATTATAAATTGGCCGGCGGATTGATGGGCTAAGGCAAAATTGTAGAGAAGTGTGCGGATATGGCCAATGTGGTATTCGCCGGTAGGTGACGGGGCCATGCGAGTGCGAATAGATGCAGGTGAAGACATGGTGTAGTTTAACATTTTCAATCGCAAAAGAGACGCCCCGCGGGGCGTCTCTACATGGAAATGCCATTGACAGGTTGAAATCAAGCGAATCGAAGCAACCAAATGCACGTTAAGATTTAGTAATTTATAGTGTAAGATTATTGTATGTCGTCGTTAACTTATACCGCCTATGTCACCCGGAGATTGGTGAAGTACAGTGGAGTTATTTTTGGAAGCTTTTTTGTGCTATATACAGTAATTACCTGGGGGATAAATGCCTGGATTGCAGCCCATCCACCATACGTTCCGCCCGATACCCGATATGGAGTGTTGCCCAAGATTCAGTTCCCAGCAAAAAAATTTGATAAAAAGAATTTCACCTTTGAAATGCCCAATGATAAGTTCCCCACAGTAGATGACAAATTTAGAGTCTATTTTGTGGCTAGACCGGATACAGCATTTTTGGCCTTGGAGCAAGACAAAAAGACGGCGGCTGATTTGGGCTTTAAAGATGAGCCCAAAGAAGTTGGCTACGGTATTTATGAATTTACTAATAGTACTTCGAGTCTGAAACTAACCATGAATGTGTTGGATGGGAGTTTTCATTTGAAATACCCCTACGAAACTGATCAAATGCTGCTTAACCCAGAAAAAGTGCTGAGTAAAGATGAAGCGCTACTGGAAGCAAAGTCGTATTTGGGCCAAGCGGACAAACTGCCAACCGATCTGGTGGGCGGGTTGCAAAAAGTGTCGTTTTGGAAAATTGAATATAGTGGATTGAAGGCAGTGTCGTCGCAATCAGAAGCTAATGTTACGAGAGTGGATTTTTTCCGACAAGACTTGGAGAGTAAATATAAAATCGTAACCGCTGATGTTAACTCGGCGACGGTGTCGGTGGTGCTGACAGGTTCATCAATTCAAAACCGAAAAGCAATTGAAGTAAATTACCGTTATTCACCAATTGATCGAGAGTCGTTTGGAACTTACCCGATAAAAACGGTTGATCAGGCAGTAAATGACCTTAAAATAGGAAATTACTGGCCAGCGTATGATTCGGTGGGCAATAGTGCCACCATTAGAAAAATTTATTTGGCGTTTTTTGAACCGATGAACTTGACCAATTACATGCAACCAGTGTTTGTATTTGAGGGGGATAATAATTTCGTGGCCTACGTGTCGGCGGTGACTGACAAGTATGTGAAATGAGATGGTATAATGATTGAATGCAAATTCAGGAACCAATTGAAGTAATCTGGAAAGTTGATTTGGAAGAAGCGGAGAAGAAAAAACCGAAACATCAGCGAAAAGTGATAATTAGCGCGCTGGATAATCTGACGGATATTGTGTGGGATAAGTTGAACAAGAGACTGGGAGAGGCTTGAGGCAAAAAACTCTAAACTCTAAAACCTAAATTCTAAAATAATGTAAGTTGTTATAAAAATTTCCTCAGCACATCCATTGATCGGGTCTCTCTTTCGAGAGACCCAATTTTTGGGTTGTGCCGAGGCGTGCGGACTAGGGATAGGAGATAATGACTGTCTCCTTTTGGAACAACTGCTCGTTACACATGATGTCCCAAATTTGGATAAACACGTTACTTGCATCAGAGGAGATGAACAGATACGCTTGATTGTTACCAAGAGACGGAACTGTCGCGTTCACCATTTCACTCGCCTCCGAATTGCCCGCATCGTCGTAATGCAATACACCCCTTCCTTCGATCAAACTGAAGCCAATAGTTGTGGCGCCGTTGAAGTGAGTCGAAATCGACTGAAACCCACCGTCTCTCAGTGTGGTGCAGTCGTAGGCGACCACACTTATTTGCTCCACCCTAGTTTCCATGACTGTTTCGATGGATTGCTGTGCGTTATGAACTACCTGGACCAAAAACGGAAACTTAATAGAATTTTCCGTATCATATTGACAGTTCAGTAGAAATTTCCTGATAGCACTATTACTGCCATCCTCATCCAATGTAATTTTACACCTCTCTTCTGTTGTGTGACCAATCCCCCACTGATTGTCCTGCTTTTGAGCTAGATATAGATCCATTTCGAAGTAAAGGGGCTCCGGGGTGGGAGTATTGGTGGGCTCCAAAGTAGGGGTTGGGGCTGAGGTGGGGGTTTCTGTTGCCACAACTGGTGCAACAGTCGGGGTGATACTTGTAGCAGGTGTGCCACAAGCAGCAAGGAATAAGATCCCTGCCATCAAAACGCAAAACAATTTCTTATTCATTTTCTTACAATTCTCCTTTTTTGGACCGAATGATAGTTAACAACATTGTTGTTGTTTAAACTAATTCTTCAGTCCAAAAATAATCCCTATCCGCGATTTTTTAATGTGCTACCCAGCGAAGCTGGATAACCATCCCGAACGAACGAAGTGAGCATCGGGAAGTGCTTAAATAACCAACATCATACAGCGTTTGTATGGTTTGATTATTTCGGCTATTTTAGCAATAAATTGCTAATATTTCAATATTATGAGACTAAATGTCAAAAATCTAGATTAAAAATGTCAAATAAATAAGTGTGAATTGTATAAAAATTTCCTCAGCACAACCAACGCTGGTCTCCCCGAAGGGAGACCAAGGTCAGTTTGTGCCGAGGGCGCGGATAGATTTATTTGGTTTCCGGTGCTCCCGTGAACATGATGGTCAGTGAAGAAATTGTGTGGAAGGCGGTGGTAAAGACAAGCAAGATCATGGCAGAGTCGAGTGAAACAGCATTCGATGGCGTCTCCATAACAATCCAGATTATGCCCATCAAAATATTGCAACACCAAATTACCCAACCGGCTTTTGGTTGCTTATAGAACTCTCCAATAATCAGGAGGTTCGCGGAGCCGAGAGCAACCAGGCAGTAGATCACCATGGCGTCTAGAGTGTTGAATATTCCGAACCAACTGTTCCACATACTCTCTACCGAGAACGCCAAATCAGGAAAATACAACATGGTGACAGTGAAGTAACAGACAAATACGAGCACGCCTGCTACAAACAAGTTGAAAAACTTGAGTGTCACCAAGATGTAATTTACCTGTTTGGGACTTTCGTCCGTCGCCTTCATTTTGCTGATAAGCAGAACGGACCCAGTGATAACCAGGAACCAACCAGCGAAACTGCGGGCGGAGTACCAGCCGAAAATAGCCATCAAGCTTGAGATCATCCCTTGCAGTTGGTATAACAACTGTTCGAGAATGTAAAGCTTATTGGCAATGGCAACTCCCCAACTTTGCGAGATGATTCCACTTTCGAACCAGTCGGCAATCTTGAACAGACCTAACGCATTTAATTGCTGGAACTGAACCAGAATTCCGAGTAGAACCATCATCCACGCCACAAACTTGGCATAACCACGTTCGATCTTGCCGAGCACTTTGTTTAACATGTCTAACTCCTCTTGAAATATATTTTGGACTTACTGACTGAAATCAACCTAACGGTTGAAGTTCTGATTGGATTACTCCGATTTCAGATTCGTAAGCCCAAAGTTTCAAAGGAAGATCCTATCCGCGATTTTTTAAAGTGCAACCTGGCGAAGCCAGATTCGCATTTCTGATTTATTCCGACTAAGTCGGAAGAATATCAGAAGAACATGAATAACCGTGATTACACAGCTATTGTGTGATTTGGTTATTCGTAACAATTCTAGCAAAATATGGTCACTTTGTCAATGTTATAGGACTATATAGCAGAAGAGGGAGAGGAGGAGCATGTAGATACCAAATAGCCAGAAATGGCGACCGAGGAGGACTTTTTTGAGATAGGAGAGGGCAACTACACCGACCAAGAAGGTAAGGATGAAGGAAAAGATAAATACTGGGGTAAGGGCACCCATGTTGACCAAATCTTTGATATCGAGAACTAGTGCACCGATGGAAGCAGGAATAAACAAGCTAAAGGAAAAGTTGAAGGCGGCAAGCGGGCTGAGACCTAGAAGCAGTCCAGCAAAGATGGTTGAACCGGAACGGGAAATGGCGGGAATGATGGCCAGGGCCTGGAAGATACCAATAATTAGTGCCTTACCGAAGGTCATTTTTTCATCCTTGGGCTTGATATAGCGAGTGAGAAATAAGGCGATCCCAGAAAATAGGAACTGGGACCAAAGAAGCGAATTGTTGGCAAAAATGGTTTCGAGCTGACTTTTGAAGAGTAAACCGACCAAAACTGCCGGAATGGTGCCAACGATTATATATAGAAGATTATTGAAGAAGTATTTGGTTTGGTTGCGAAAGAAAAACAAAACTGAAAGCAAAGAGGCGGTGTTGAGAAAAATGTCGAAAGTTAGGGAGGGGGTGATGCCTAGAAAATACTGGAATAAATGCAGATGGCCGGTGGAGGAAATAGGGAGGAATTCGGAGATACCCTGGATAAGAGAGAGAATGATGGCATGGAGAATGGACATAGGATTAGTATAAAGCCTAGGACAAATAGGACATATAGGTCAAATAAAAGCCCGCAAAAGCGGGCTTTAAAAGTTTGAAGGGAAGATTTAACGTTTTGGACTTTGTTTCTGACGTCTCGCCTTGCCACCAGTACCAACCATACGACGTTCACGAACACGAGAGTCGACGGTTAAGAGTCCAGCATTGCGGAGAGTGGGACCAAAATCGGCATTTAATTTTTTGAGAGCACGAGAAATAGCTAGAACCAAGGCATCGAGCTGGCCGGATTTACCACCACCAACGATTTTGACTTGGTAATAGAATTTGTCGAGTGTTTCGGTAATTACAAATGGTTTGCGGTAGCGGATAGCGAAGCTAGTACCGGGAAAATATTTGTCTAAAGCTAGCTTGTTGACCAAGGATTCACCCTTGCCATTAAATAACTTGACGTTGGCAATGGCCGACTTGCGACGACCAACGGCCGAAGTGTAAGTATTTTTTTTGGTTGATTTAGTTGGTGAATTTGTCATTGTAGGGGTGGGTGGCACCAGAGGAAACTTTTAAACGAGTGAGTCGAGGAGCACGAAGTTTATTTTTGGGAATCATGCCAGCGACTCCGCGAGAAATAACTTCGGCGGGGTTCCGAGCCATCATGGCTTTGAAAGTGAATTCTTTCATGTTACCAGCATAACCAGTGTAGTGGTAATAGATTTTTTGGGTCATTTTGCGACCAGTGACTTGAACCTTGTCAGCATTGATACAGACAACATAATCACCAGCATCGCGATTTGGTGAAAAATCAATTTTGTTTTTGCCCATAAGAAGATTAGCAATCTTGACGCAAACACGGCCAAGAGTTTGACCCTCAAGGTCAACTAAATGCCATTTGCGGTCGAAGTGATTACCTTTGGTTACGGTTGTTTTAGTATTCATAATTATTTAGCCTTTTTGGCAGGGGCTTTCTTAGTAACTTTTTTTGGTGCTTCGGTGACGACCTCAGTTTTGACAGGTTCGGCCATCTTGAGAGAATAGGGCTTAACAAAGGCAAATTTGACGATTAAAGCATCATCGCCTTGACGGAATTTAACTTTGTGAACCTTGGTAAAGTTGAAAGTTTGGTCACCAAATACACCCCGAAAAGTGGAGTAGATTTGAGAAGCGATATTTCTATCTTGGAAAAGGGACTGAAGCTCACGTTTTACTAAAATTTCCGGTTTGGTAATGATATGATTGGCCAAACGCTCGACCTTGGAAATGACGGCCTTGACACGAGCATTGGTAGTCTCGATAGCTCCATGAATAAACATGGAACGAGTTTGAGATTTTAGTAGAGCTTGACGCTCATGATGGTTGCGGCCAAGTTGCTTGCCGGAAATTCGATGTTTCATAAAAAGTTTGTAAAGTTTATCAAGTTTGTAAAGTTCATCAAGTTAGATGACTTTATTTCCAGCTAAACCCTTTTTCCTTCAACCATGAATCAATAATTTTGAGTGATTTTTCACCAACGTTTTTGGATTTGCTGACATCGGCCCGACCACCCTTGACTAGGTTGTCAATGGTAATGTAACCAGCTTTTTTGAGAGCATTGGTAACTCGGAGAGGTAGTTCAATTTCTTCAATAGAAATGTCGGAACCAGAAGAGACAGGATTACTATCAATGGTCACCACTTCATCATCAAAATCCTTGGGATCAACGATTTGACTAAGAGATTTGATCATGTCTTTGGCGGCAATTTTGAGGGCGGTTAATGGCTCAACTGAACCATCGGTCCAGATTTCCATAATTAACTTGTCAAAATCACTTTTTTTGCCCAGACGGGTAGGTATAACTTCGTAATTGGCTTTGACAACGGGAGTGAAGGTGGCATCGAGAATGATTTCGCCAACAACATCAGTTTTTTGTTCTTTGGCGAGAGTGTAACCGACTCCCCTTTCGATTTTGAGTTCAATATCGAGAACGGATTTGGAATCAGCCAAGGTGGCAATAAATTGATCAGGATTGGCAACTTTACAGATAGCACTATCTTCAATGTCGGCGGCAGTGACGACACCAGCACCTTTTTTGTGAAGATGGAGAACCATGGGTTCATCCTGATTGTAGGTAAACTTGACCTTTTTGAGGTTGAGGGAAATATCGACTAAATCTTCTTTGACACCGGGTAGGGTAGTAAAAAGATGGTTAGCACCAGTTATTTTGATGCTAGTGATGGCTGAACCGGGAATAGTTATTAAAAGTATGCGACGCAAACTGTTGCCCAAGGTGTGACCGAAACCACCAATTAACGGGGTCAACTCGAACCGACCATGAGTGGCGCTGGTTTTGAGAGTGTTGATATGAAATTTGCTAGTATCTACCATATTTTGTTTCCTTATTATCGGGAATAATATTCAATGATTAAATTGATATCAATGTTGCGGTTGAAGTCGTCTGTTGAAGGCAGTGACTTGACCGAAACAGTATATTTTGATTTATCTAGTTCAAGCCAGCTGCTGACTTTGAAGTCTTTTTCGACCAATTTCATTGAATCGGCAGTGCGAGCAATGGTTTTTTTGTCTAAAGTGACGACATCATTAACTTTGAGAGAATGTGAGGCGATTGATAGGCGCTTACCATTGACCAAAACATGACCATGGGAAATGAGTTGTTTGGATTGGGAACGGGACTCGGCCAAACCGGCAAGATAAACCACATTGTCTAAGCGTCGCTCGAGGAGAACTAAAAAGTTGTCGCTCAAAAGACCCTTGAGAGCCTTGGCTTTGAGGAAGTAATTGCGGAACTGAGTTTCTTGGACGCCGTAAATACGTTTGGCTTTTTGCTTGGCACGAAGCTGAATACCGTAATCGGTTGGCTTTTTGACACGCTTGGCACCATGCATACCGGGGAGAACTGCACCTTTTTTCTCAATTGGACACTTGGCTGACAAACAGCGAGCACCTTTGAGATAGAGTTTGCAACCCTCGGCGCGACAGAGTCGGCATTTACTATCTAATGTGATTCTTGACATAAATTAGAAAAATTTATCATTTTTCATTTAACCATTGAACCATTGGGGGTTTTAGTTATTTGAATATTTATTGAATGATAAATGAAAAATGGTTAAATGGTTTAATTTTTAAACTCTACGGGCCTTTGAAGGACGAGGACCGTTGTGGGGAATTGGAGTGACATCAGCAATAATGTCAACATCGTATTCTCTTTTGGCACGGAGGAAGCGAAGCGCGGCATCGCGACCAACACCGGGTCCTTTGAGATATACAGCCAATTTTTTGATTCCATAGGGTCTAGCAGCCTCGAGTGCTTTCTCGATGGCGGTGGTAGCGGCATACGGGGTGGACTTGCGGGCACCCTTGAATCCAGCATGACCAGCTGAAGACCAAGTGAGAGTGTTTCCTTTCATGTCGGAAACAGTAACAATGGTATTGTTGAAACTAGATTTGACGGTAAGAGTGGCCTCGGCAATGCTCTTAACTACCTTCTTCTTTGAAGGAACTTTTGATTTGGTGGTTTTTTTGATTTCTTCTGTCATGTGATTTTATTTTTTGGCAATAGTAGCTGCTTTTTGTTGAGCTTCGATTTTTGCCCAGGCTTCTTTGGTTAATGAACCGACAGTTTTCTTCTTACCCTTGCGAGTACGAGCATTACTTTTGGTGCGTTGACCACGAGCTGGAAGGGAAACAATGTGGCGGATACCACGATAACATTTAATAGCCTTGAGACGATCAATATTTTCGCGGACTTCTTTCTTCAGATCGCCTTCAACTTTGAATTCTTCGATAGCTTTCATTAAATTACCAATATCGTCGCGGGAAAAATCCTTGGTACGAGTGTTGAGGTCGATTTTGGCGGCCTTGGCTAAGGCAATAACGTTTTTGGGACCGATACCATAAAAGCGAGTCAAACTGACTTCGGCTCTTTCATTATCGGGGATTTCGACACCTGAGATTCTCATGGAAAATTAACCCTGTTTTTGGGTATGTTTTTTGGTGGAACAAATAATCCGTCTAACTCCGTTACGAATAACGACTTGACAGTTTTTGCAGCGACGTTTGATGCTTGATTTGACCTTCATATTAAAACCCTAACCCTAGCCCTTTCCCTTGACAGGGCAAGGGGACGGCAGTGCCGAATTAGAAGCAATTATTAATTTAAATGATGGCATTTTTTAGATAAGCGATAAAGACTTGGATATTGTAACCTAAATGCTAGTTAATATCAAAGAGTAAATTTGGGGTAAATTATCCCCGATAAACAATGCGGGCTTTGTCTTCGGTGGGAGACAAAACGACACTAACTTTGTCGCCAGCGAGGCAACGAATGTGATTCATCTTGAGTTTGCCTGCAAGGTAGGCAACAATTAATCTTTTGTCTTCGAGTTCCACCCGAAAAAGTTGGTTGGGGAGGACTTCTGTAACAGTAGCTTTGACGGTTGGTTCTTTCATAAATTGAAATTTGTAATTCGGTTTATTATACGGGATAAAGTCGTAAGTTGCTTGGGTTACTTAAGTGACTTAAGTTTCTTGACAAATTAAATGCGGATTGGCTAAATCCCAGATTTCTGTGATGGTTACAAGTATAGCCGCTTTGTGAGCTAAACCTTGATTACATTCCATTTGATCAACTTTTTCTTTTAACTCTCCGGTCGTAATTACTTGAGCCGTACCTTTAAATTGGTAACCGGCACCGTCTAAACTTTGTTCTAAATTCCAGAATGTTAGTGAAACCTGTTGATTGTTTATTAGATTTTGTCTGGTTTTATTGAAAAAATTATCGGTGACTAAAACTTGATTTGGAGAAATGGCAACAGCACAAGCTACAGCCACAGTGTTTGGTTGTCCGGTTGGTGAGCAAGTCGAAAAAGCGATAATGGACTTTTCGCAGAGTTTTTTAATTTCTTCAGGAATTTCGAGCATTTGATTTTTGGGCTCGAGCAAGTCGAGCCCCTACTTTACTTTCTTAATTTATCTATTGCCTTAATAACATCGGCAAATATGGGCTCGATGGGGCGGTTGCCGTCGATATCGATAAATTCGCTTTTGCGGGTGAAATAGTCGCGGATACCTTCGATATTGTCATCATAGAATTTTTGACGACTAGCAATATCTTCGGGGGAATTGTCGGTGCGGGTTTTATCTTGAAATGAATCCCCCATTTTAGCCCTTCGGGCAGAAATTTCAGCAAAGGTGACACTTAAGTGAATTAGGGCAGTAATCGGCATGTTATTTTTGCGAAGATAATATTCAATAATCCGACCTTGGTTTAAGACCCGGGGAAAACCGTCAATTATAAAATTATCGAAATTGAGAGCCTTGAGCTTGGTAATCAGAACATCAAAGACTAAATCATCGGGGACGAGCTTGCCATCGTCGATATATTTTTTGGCTTCAATTCCAAAACCACTACCTTTGGTGATTTCATCGCGGAGAAGCTGACCCATGGACAAGTGATCAATTTTGTATTTTTCAGCAATCAGCTTGGCCTGGGTAGTTTTACCACAGCCGGACGGTCCAATGATAAAAAGGTTTAACGGCATATTTTAGATATTGTTTATAAACTCAATAACTTTTTGGACTAATAATACTGGTGCTTGGGCAACCCAACAAATTGATGAGTTGAAAGTTGGTCGAAATTGACAATTATTTTGGGAAACCATGGCGCACTTATCAACTTTGTAACAAAAATCATTTCGACTAACACAGTTGCCCCAAATATCCTTGGTATTGCTACAAATATCGCCACCATTACAGCCTCCTACAAAACAACCTTTGTCTGGATTGGGATTATTTTGTTTTAACGAATAGCCGAATGTATAAGCTAATGAAACAACAAAAAGTGAGACTATTATTAAGATTGAAAAAAATATTTTTTTCAAAATGATACAAAAGTGTTAATAAGTTAGTTTGTCGTAGTTATATGTTTGGACGACGTTTTCGATTTTGCGAGTGAGCTCGATGACGACAGAGACAGCAATCAGGACCGAAGTACCGCCGATGGTGAGAGTGGTGATGCCGGTCATACTTTGGATAATTGAGGGGAAGACGGCAATGACACCGAGAAACAAGGCACCGATAGCAATGACCCGGTTAATTAAATATTCCAAGCGTTTTTCGGTGGACTGACCAGGGCGGATACCGGGGATAAAGCCACCAGATTTGCGGAGTTCGTCGGCAATGTCTTTGGGTTTGAAAACTACCGAAGTGTAAACATAAGTAAAACCGATAACGAGCAGGAAATAAAATAGTATATATAGGGCACTATCGGTTCGGAAAAAACGGGATAGAGTAAGGCCGGCTTGGGCAATAGCTGGATTAGAAAGCTTGGACAGGAACTGACCAATTAACGAGGGGGCGGTAGCCAGAGAGACTGCAAAAATTATTGGCATGACACCAGCCGTATCGACTTTGATGGGAAGATAGGTAACCTGACCGCGCTTGGCGTAATGAACCGGAATGCGAAGAACTGCTTCCTCAACCATAACTATTCCAAAAACAAGGGCGATGGCTACAGCGGCAAAAATTATTAAATTAATTGTGTTTTGGGGGTTACTAAAGTCGGTGACACTGAGAGTTTGAACAAAACTAACCGGCAGTTGAGCAATGATACCGGCGAAGATGATAACAGAAATACCGTTACCAATTCCATATTGGTTGATAAGTTCGCCTAAGAAAATCATAATCATGGTGCCGGCAACCATGGTGCTAACCAAGGCGACTAATAACAATGGACTAAGGCCACCAATAATGTTTTGTGATTTGAGAATGCCATACATACCCAAAGACTGAACAATTGCCAGAGGGATGGTGATGATTCGAGTATATTGGTTTATTTTGGCACGACCATACTCACCTTCTTTACTTAATTCTTCTAACTTGGGAGAGACTAGGGTGAGCAATTGCAACATGACCGAAGCATTGATATAAGGGTTTAGACCCAAAGCAACTATGGAAAAGTTGGCTAAAGTACCGCCAGAGAAAATGTTGAGTAAAGAGAGTACCTGATTTTGGGCAAAAAAACTGCGAAGCAAGTCTAGGTTGACGCCGGGCACGGGAACGTGGGCCAAGAAACGGAAGGCGATAAGAATTCCTAAAGTGAATAAAAGTTTATGACGAAGTAGCGGTGTTTTGAAGCCTTCAAAATAAATTGAGAGCGACTTGATGAACTGATTCATTAGTCTATCTTACCACCTGCTGCGATAATTTTGGCCTTGGCTGATTCAGACATTTTGACTCCACGGAAGTTGAGAGCTTTGGTAATATCACCTTTTGACAAAATTTTGGCAGTGGCACAATTGAGGGTTTTGGCATCTACGGTGTCACCTGATTTGAACATTTTGTCGATTTGTTCGAGTTGAAAAATTGCATTGATACTCATTTTGAGAGTTCGGTGTTTGCCTCGAAGGAAGGGGGTGCGCTTAATCCAGCCTTTTTTGATTTTGGTACCATCGAAAGTGATTTTGGTTTTGCCTCTGACCTTGTCTCCCTTGGAGCCACGAGATGAAGTGTGACCACCTTTTTTGGAGCCATATCCCCGACCGAGACGACGAGCGGGTTTATCAACTGTTTGAGTTAGATTGTTTAGAATATCCATATTAGAAAGAATTTATCATTTATCATTTAACCATTTTTCATTGATTTGATGATTGGTTATTTTTTTTATTTTTTGATAAATGAAAAATGATAAATGGTTAATTTTTTTGTAAAAGGGTGAGGGCTTTTAGGGTTGCCCAAACGTTAATTGATTTGGTTTTGGAACCGATGATTTTGGAGGCAATGTCTTTGATTCCAGCCAACTCAACTACAGAACGGACAGGACCGCCAGCAATTAGACCAGAACCTGGTTTACCAGGACGAAGTAGAACAATCGAACCTTTGAATTTGAATTTGATTTCGCCAATAATTGTGCCATTGTTGGTTTTGACAGTCAGCATATCGCGACGACCACGGCGTATGGCTTTTTGAATGGCATCGGCCACACTTTTGGCCTTGGCATGACCGACACCGACACGGGATTTTTTATCACCGGTGACGACTAAGGCAGTAAAACCGATTTGATTTCCACCTTTGGTTTTTTTGGAAACACGTTTGATTTCGACGACTTTGTCGGTAAATTCGGACTCAGGACGATCCATTTTTCTAATTTGTTTATTTTCAAAATCGGACATAAAATTATTGAACCATTGTAACATTGAACCATTTAATTATTGATTAAATGTTTTTAATTATTGGTTAAATGATAAATGGTTAAATGGTTAAATATATTAAAATTTAAGGCCATGTTCGCGGGCAGAGTCGGCTAAGGCCTTGACGCGTCCATGATACTTGTAGGACCCTCTGTCGAAACGAACTTTGATAACGTTGGCTTTGAGAGCAGATTTGGCAATAACTTCACCTAAAGCAATGGCTTTTTCAGTTTTGGTGCCTTTGATGTCTTTGAGGTTTTTGGTAGTAGCCGAGGCAAGAGTTTTGCCGTGTTTATCGTCGATAACTTGGGCCCATAAATGAGTGTTGCTACGGAAAACACTAAGGCGAGGAATACCGAGATTTCCGGAGATTTTGGCGCGGACTCTTTTTTGTCGTTTGAGGGTTCGATCGTGGATCATAATTTTATAAAAAATTTTTCATTTATCATTGAACCATTTAACCATTGATTCAATTATATTTTATTCTTTTGTTTTCAATGAAAAATGATAAATGGTTTAATGGTTAAATTGTGCCTTAGGCTTTGGCGGTTTTACCGGCTTTTAATTTGATAAATTCATTGAGATAACGGATACCTTTGCCTTTGTAAGGTTCAGGTTTGCGGATTTTACGAATATTGCTACCGACTTGACCAACAACTGTTTTGTCGGTACCAGTAATGGTTAGTTTGGAGTCATCTGGGACAGTAAAAGTTATACCGGTGGGGGCGACGACATCAACTGTATGGATGTAGCCAGCATTGACAACTAATTTGTTGCCTTGAAGGGTGAACTTGTAACCAGTGCCTCTGATTTCCATTTCTTTTTTCCAGGGAGTGACGACACCAGTGACCATGTTTTGGATATGAGCTCGAGTTGATCCGTGACATGCTTTGACTTTTTTATCTTCAGAGACGCGAGTAACATAAACAATACCGTCGCGGACCTCGACATTAATTTTGAGAGGTAAGGCCAAGTTGAGAGTACCAAGTGGTCCAACAACGGTGACTGTGCGACCAGTGACGGTAACAGTGACGTTGGCGGGGATAGTGATAGGATTTCGACCGATTCTAGACATAATTTAAAAAAAATTTATCATTGTAACATTGAACCATTTAGCAATTGATTCAAGTTTTTGTTTTATTTTTATATTTTCAATGAAAAATGATAAATGGTTTAATGGTTAAATTCTTTTAATAAATCTCAGCGATAATTTCGCCACCGATGCCAAGTTTTTTGGCTTCACGTTGGGACATAACACCGCTACTAGTTGAAACTATAATTAAGGATTCTTTTGATTGACCCCAAGGGAGGGAAAGGGCTGTTTCGTACCAGCGACGACCAGGTTTGGAAAATAACTTGACTCCGGAAACTTTTGGTTCATCGTTGTTTAGGGCAAAATCAACCGTCATAGTTCGAGAATCTTCGGACACAGCATAGGCTGAGACAAAACCATTACGTTTGAGGGTTTCGGCTAGGCTTCGATTGAACTTGGATGAAGGAGCCTTAAAACTCTTCCGTCCAGCGAGAGCGCTATTTTTGATTCTGATAATAAAATCGGTGGTGAGTGAAGTAATCATAATAATTTACCAACTGGATTTTTTGACACCTGGTAAAACTCCAGTGTGAGCCAATTTGCGAAAACAAAGTCGGCAAAGTCCAAATAAACGAATAAAACCACGAGGTCGACCACAGAGTTGACAACGGTTGTGATGTCTAACTGAATAGTTGAGTTTTTTGGTTTCGCGGATTTTTTTTGCTAAATTGGCCATTAAATTAAATTTAAAAATTAGATTTTCTCAAACGGAAAACCTAGGGTGGATAATAACATTTTTGATTCGTCTTTTGAAGAGGAAGAAATACAAAGTGTGACTTGGACTGAACGAATTTTGGTGACCTTGTCTAAATTAATCTCGGGAAAATAGGTCTGATCACGAATCACTAGGTTGTAATTGCCTTCATTATCAAATGAACTTAGAGGCATGCCTTTGAAGTCGCGAAGACGAGGTAAAACTAAATTGAAAAGTTTTTCAACAAAATCGTACATTCTTTTGTCGCGAAGAGTGACCTTGTAGGCCAAAGGTTCGCCTTCACGAAGTTTGAAGTTGGCGATAGAAGTTTTTGATTTACATAATTTGGGAACTTGACCGGCGATGGCAGTAATTTCGGCGAGTGCATTATTGAGATTTTCTTGACTATCGCGACCTTCGGAAATTCGATAATTGAGAACTACCTTGGTTAGTTTGGGCAAGGCATTGAGGTTGTGTTTGGGCAACAACTTTTTGAGATTCTCGGTGACTGATTGTTGGACTTTGGTAATGGCCATAATTATTTGGTTTTAGTATTAATGAGTTGATGACATTTTTTGCAAACACGATATTTGTTGCCTTCTTTGTCGATTTGGTAACCAACACGAGTAGTTTTTTTGCATTGAGGACAGACTAGAGCGACTTTGGAAGTGACAAAAGGACGTTCTTTTTGGATAATGCTACCAGCTTGGTTTTGGGTAGCTTTGAGATGTTTTTTGAAAATATTGAGACCCTTGACTAAAACTTGACCTTTTTTGGGAAAAGCTTGGAGGATTTCACCTTCGCGGCCTTTGTCTTTGCCGATGAGAACTTTGACGATATCACCTTTGTGTAATTTCATAGTTAGTAGACCTCCTTGGCCATCGAGGCAATTTTATTAAAACCTAAATCTTTGATTTCACGAGCGATTGGCCCAAAAATACGAGTGCCACGAGGATTGTTTTGATTGTCGATAACCACACCGGCATTATCCGAAAAACGGATATAACTACCATCGGCACGACGAACTTCTTTTTTGGTGCGGACAATAACAACTTTGACTTTTTCTTTTTTCTTGACTAATCCAGTCGGAATAGCCTCTTTGACAATAGCTAGGACAATATCACCAATGGTACCTTTTTTGTGAAAACTACCTTTGTAGACATGCATAATCTGGAGTGACTTGGCACCGCAGTTGTCGGCAGGTTTGATGAATGAGCGAAGTTGTAACATAATTATTTGAAAAATTTATCATTTATCATTTATCATTTAACCATTGGAATGGTTGAAGATATATTATATCTGATCGACTTCAACTCCTTTCTTAACGATAGTAACGGTGGTAAATCTTTTGAGTTTGGATAAAGGACGAGTTTCCCGAACGGTAACAGTGTCACCAGTTTTGGCGGATAAATTATTTTCAGAATAGATTTTTTTATTCTTCTTAACGATTTTTTTGTATTTAGGATGGCGGAAGGTGTAGCTTAAGGTAACAACAATGGTGTTGTTCATTTTGTCTGAAGTGACTATACCGGTGAATGTTTTGCCTGTATTATTTTCCATTTTGAGTAAGAAGGGTCAAGATATAATTTATCTCGTATTTTATTTTTTTGAAGACGGAGGTGTCTTTGAGGTTGCCAGTTGATTGTTTGGCACGAGTTTCGACCAAACGCTTTTTTGAATCGGCCAATAATTTGGTCAATTCTGCAGGAGCCTTTTGTCTGTAGGAAATTTTATCAGTTTTTTTCATAAAATCTAGGATTAAATACGAGTAACAAATTTGGAAACAACTGGTAATTTAGCGGCAGCCAAACGCATCGCGATTTTGGCTTCGTCGGCAGTCACACCACTAATCTCAAACATTACCCGGCCTGGCTTGACGACACAAACATAACCTTTGACATCACCCTTGCCAGCACCTAATGGAGCGCCAGCGCCTTTTTCGGTAAATGGTTTGTCAGGAAATACTCGGCACCACATACGACCATTTCTTTTGGTGGCATGAGCAATAGCGCGACGAGCGGCTTCAATTTGATTGGCAGTTAACCAGCCACATTCGGTTGATTTGAGACCATATTCACCAAACTCAACTGAATGACCTTGAGAAAGACCGCGCATCCGGCCACGGAATTGTTTACGATATTTTGTTCTTGAAGGTTGTAGCATAATTATTTGAAAAATTTATCATTGTAACATTGAACCATTTAACCATTGATTCAATTATTTACTTATTCTTTTGTTTTCAATGAAAAATGATAAATGGTTTAATGGTTAAATTTATGCTAAGCATAGGTAAACTTTAACACCGATATAACCTGAGCGAGTGAGCGCAGGACATTCAGCATAATCAATTTTTGATCTGATAGTTGAGAGAGGAACTTTACCTTGGGAAAACTTTTCGCGACGACTAATTTCGGCACCATTGATACGTCCACCTAATTGGATTTTGATACCCTTGGCTCCACTACTCATGGTTTTTTCCATGGTGGAAAGGACAACTCGACGATAGGGCATGCGTTTGACTAGTTGGAAAGCTATTTTTTCGGCAATTAGTTTGGCTGAGAGATCGGCATATTTGAATTCTTCAACTTGGATATCAAGTGATTGTTTACCAGAGACTGGAGTCAGGAATTTGAGCAATTCTTTTTTGAGAATTTCCAATTCTTTTCCACCACGTCCAATGACCAAACCGGGTCGGGATACGACTAAAATTATTTTCATTTTTTTGGTAGAACGCTCAATTCGAGTAGAAACGATACCAGCAGAAGCTAATTTCTTTTGGATAAAATCTCTGATCTTTTTGTCCTCGCCGAGATAGACGGAGTATTTTTTGGAATTGGCATACCAAGAAGATTGCCATTCTGGACTATTTTTGACTGTTTCGAGTCTGAAACCGATTGGATTAACTTTGTTGCCCATACTTTATGAAGAATTTTTCATTTATCATTGAACCATTTAACCATTGATTCAATTATATTTTATTCTTTTATTTTCAATGAAAAATGATAAATGGTTTAATGGTTAAATTTTTTTAACTTTGTATTGTACCAGATAAAATTATATTTAGGCGAGAGTGACGTTTGATGATGATACCGCGGGCAAAACGAGAACCATGAGATTTGTCCATACGTTTAATCTTTTGACCTTCGTCGACTCTAACCTCAGTAAATTTGAGTGTGTCGGGGAGAATGTTTTGACTCTTGGCGTTGGCGATAGCGGTTTTGAGACAGGCATGAAGTAAACGACCGGCATTGGTATTGGTAAACTGAAGCCGAGCAAGAGCTGGTGCTGGAGCCATTTTTTTAATATCAGAAGTTAACACACGAAGTTTGCGGGGCGAGACCTTCAAATTAGAATGGGAGTATTTGATTGACTTGGTGGTTTGGGCTGGACGGGCTTCGGCCAGCGAAGCCCCTACTTTGGAAGCAGAAGATTTTTTAGTAACCGTAGTTTTTTTAATAGTAGTAGCCATAGATTAAGTTTTTTCAATAACTCTTTTAACGATACGACCATGACCTTTGAAGGTGCGAGTTGAGGAAAATTCGCCGAGGTAATGACCAACCATATCTTCTGTGACATAGACGTCAATGAATTTTTTGCCGTTGTGAACTGCAAAAGTTTTGCCTACATATTCAGGAGCAATTTGGCTTTTACGAGCCCAGGTTTTGATAGGACCAGTGACACCTTTTTTTAATTTATCTAAAATGTTGGCATCGAGATAAGGACCTTTTTTGGATGAGCGGGACATTTTTATTAAGAATTTATCATTTATCATTAAACCATTTAATCAATGGTTTAATGTTTAAATTTTACTTCTTTCTCCGTTGAACGATTAACTTGTTAGATTTATTTTTGCGAGAACGAGTCCGCTTGCCCATGGCTGGCTTACCCCAGGGAGTCTTGGGATTCATACCGATGCTGGAGCGACCTTCACCACCTCCGTGTGGATGGGAGTGAGGATTTTGAGCCACACCGCGAACGGTGGGACGAATACCCCGATGACGAGAGTCACCGGCTTTGGTTAACTTGATATTGCTATGATCGGCATTGCTGACCTGACCGACTGTGGCGCTTGATTCTGAATTAAAAATTCGGAGTTCACCTGAAGGAAGTTTGATAATGGCTTTGGAGCCATCAATTGATTGAATGTAGGCGGCGGAACCGGCAGACTTGACTAGTTGAGCACCTTTGCCAACTTGAAATTCAAGACCGTGAACTGGGATACCGACGGGAATATTTTTGAGAGGAAGACGGTTACCATCCTTGATGGGGGCATCGGCTCCGGAGACGACGATATCACCAATTTGGAGAGCTGAGGTGGCAAGAATATAGGTTTTGACACCATCGGTTGACTGAAGAAGGGCAATGTCGGCGGTCCGATTTGGGTCATATTCAATAGAAATTACTTTACAGGGTACTGGGGAGACACGTCGCCAATCGATGGTTCGAAGGAAACGTTTTTCTTCACCACCGCGGTGACGAATAGAAATGTGGCCCTGGGAATCACGACCAGAGGTCTTCTTTTTAATTTTTAGTAATGATTTCATTTTCATGTTATTTGGTAGCTAATTTGAGTAATTCAATTTTGGTATCTTTGGGTAAAGTGATGATGGCTTTTTTACGGGTAGATTTTTGAATTGGCAAACGTTTTTTCCAATCAGTTTTGAGTTTACCCTTGAGACGAAGCGTATTGACAGCTAGTGGTTTTTGACCAAAAACTACTTGAAAAGCAGAAGCAATTTGAGACTTGGTGGCTACTGGATTTACCCAAAAAGTGAAAACACCTTTGTCTTGGGCGACCAAAGACTTTTCAGTGATGACTGGTCCGTAGATAATTTTTTCGGGTTGAGTAGTCATAATTATTTAGATAAAGCTTCGATAGCTGTTTGACTGATAATTAGATAATTTAATTTGGATAAATCAAGCAAGCTAAGAGAATTTAATGAATAGCAAGTGATTCCAGGAATGTTGCCAAAAGCCCGAGTGACAACAGCTTGAGGTTTAGCGGTAATTATGCCGATTTTTTTGGAAATTGCAAGTGGTTTATTGAGTTTTTCGAGTGAATCGATTAAGTTGAAACCAACTTTTGTTTTGGGTTCGAGCTCTTTAAATTGGTCGATAGCTAAAATTGAACCGGCTTGGGCAAACTTGGATAATAGTGCATTAAAAGCTAATTTTTTTACTTTCTTGTTGAGTTCGAGTTTGAAGTTTTCGTTACCCTGAGGACCATGAGCTACACCACCACCGACGAATTGAGCGGCTTTGGCGGAACCATGACGAGCTCGACCAGTACCTTTTTGGGCCCACATTTTTTTGGTGGTACCAGCAACGGCACCGCGATCTTTGGCCCTAGCATGGGCAGAACGCTGATTGTATTGATAGACACGAATAGCTTGAGCGATTAAATCGTTTTTGTCAGTAATTCCAAATATTTTAGCGGATAAAGTGATATCCCCTAAGGTTTCAGCTTTGACATTAAAAAGTGGAGCAATTATACCGGAAGTAGATTTTTTGGTTTTAGTAGTAGCCATATTATTTTGTTTTACTTAGAGTAACCCAGGAATTGAAGTGTCCGGGGACCGAACCACTAACGAAAATTTGTTGTTTTTCAGTATTGACGGCGATAATTTTGAGACCAGAAATGGTTTTGGTTTTGTTACCGTAATGACCAGGCATCTTCTTACCTTTTAAAACTTTACCAGGAGTCTGAGCGCCGATGGCACCAGGAGCACGGACACGATCAGATTGACCGCCGGAAACTGGTTGACGCTGAAAACCATAACGTTTGATAACACCAGCAAAACCACGACCTTTGGAGGTACCTGTAGCTGAGAGTTCGTCGCCGGGGGCAAAAACCAAACTGATGTCGATTTTGTCACCAACTGCTGGAGCAGTATCAGCAACCAAATCGAATTCTTTTTTGTCAAGTTTTTTCTTGGTGCCGTAGGAAATTTGAACGGCGGAGTACTTGTCTTTTTCAAGTGTTTTGACTTGAGTGACAGATAAGGGGGTAACATTTAAAGTGGTGACGGCAATGCGTTTACCCTCGGGGGTATAGACACTGGTCATGAATGATTTTTGAGCGATATATCCGTTGATCATAGTTACATCTTAACTTCAATTTCGACACCGGAGGGTAAGTCCAAATGTTGAAGACTATCAACAGTTCGCAAGGAAGTGTTTGATATATCAATTAAACGTCGGTGAGTGCGAATTTCAAAATGCTCACGAGCGTTTTTGTCGGTATGAGGTGAGGTTAAAACAGTAATGGTTTTTTTGGTGGTGGGAAGAGGAATTGGTCCTTGGACGGTGGCACCGGCAGTAACAGCGGCTTGGACGATCTTGTCAGCAGCTTGATCAATAATCCGATGATCGAAAGACTTGAGTCTGATTCTAATACGATTACCTTTGGTCATGCAATTAAATTTTAAATTTACTAATTTAATAAATTATAAGAATAAACTTATTCAGATTTGTAAATAAGTTATAGTTTAGTATTAAAGAATTTTTCGTTCGATTTAATCGAACTGGCTATTTTAGCAGGTTCTTTCTTTAATAACTAGATTCTAAATTTATTTAATTAAATTCAAAATTTAATTGTTAAAGAGCAAGAGGGCGGTACGGGCGGATATAGGAATCCGCCCGTACATCAGGAATTTTATTTGATGATTTCGACGATTGCACCAGCACCGACGGTGAGACCACCTTCGCGGAGAGCAAAACGGAAACCTTTTTCCATAGCAACTGGTTTGATCAGTTTGATGGTAACGGTAGCATTGTCGCCGGGCATAATCATTTCGACACCAGCAGCGAGAGTGACATCACCGGTAACATCAGTAGTTCTGATGAAGACCTGAGGACGGTAACCAGTGAAAATTGGAGTGTGACGGCCACCTTCTTCTTTTTTGAGAAGTAGGATTTCGGCCTTGAACTCGGTATGAGGAGTAATGGTACCTGGTTTGGAAAGTACTTGTCCCCTTTCGATATCGTCTTTTTCGATACCGCGGAGAAGAATACCGACATTGTCGCCAGCTTGACCTTGGTCG
Source organism: Candidatus Shapirobacteria bacterium (assembly GCA_018062705.1). Classification (GTDB taxonomy): domain Bacteria; phylum Patescibacteriota; class Microgenomatia; order UBA12405; family UBA12405; genus JAGORQ01. Next base: position 4,731 of record JAGORQ010000002.1, on the reverse strand, counting down.
AGCTGTTTGTGGAACATTTCAACTCCGGTAACGACGGCTTTGCGGGTAGCATTGAGACCGACTAATTCAATTTCTTCGTTGACCTTGATGATACCGCGTTCAATACGACCGGTAGCGACGGTGCCTCGACCTTTGATCGAGAAAACGTCTTCCACTGGCATAAGGAATGGTTGGTCAAGCTCGCGCTTGGGCTCAGGAATATAAGTATCTAGAGCTTCCATCAATTTCTTGATAGCTTCGACACCTTCGGCTTCACCATTGAGAGCCTTGAGAGCTGAACCGCGGATGATGGGGATTTCATCACCGGGGTAACCGTATTTGGTCAAAAGATCACGGATTTCCATTTCGACGAGGTCGAGGAATTCTGGATCGGTTACCAAATCGACTTTGTTTAAGAAAACGACGAGAGCGGGAACGTTGACTTGCTTGGCAAGTAGAACGTGCTCACGAGTTTGTGGCATTGGACCATCGGGGGCGGAGACGACGAGAATAGCACCGTCCATTTGAGCGGCACCGGTAATCATGTTCTTGACGTAGTCAGCATGACCAGGACAGTCGATGTGGGCATAGTGTCTCTTGTCGGATTCGTATTCGATGTGAGAAATAGCAATAGTAACGATCTTGGAAGCATCACGGACAGTACCGCCCTTGGCGATATCGGCGTAAGACTTGGCGCTACCTTGGACTTTGGAAATAGCGGCGGTTAAAGTTGTTTTACCATGATCGACGTGACCGATTGTACCGACGTTGACATGGGGTTTGGTTCTTTTGTAAGTGTCTGCCATAAAAGAATTTTATGAAAAAATTAAAAAGTAATGCGAAAAACGCTTAAAGATTGTAGCAACTAGATTTTTGGTTTGCAAGAGAGGAAGAACTACTCATCTTCATCAGTATGCAATCTCTCGTCGAGATGTTTCTTGTCAAAAGCTAAATCATCGGCTGACATAGATGTGGTTACTACCGGTTCTTCTGGTGCTGTAGATTCACTAGCTTGAGGATGCCACTTTTTTGAAATTATCTCCTTTCCCAATGTTTCCATAATCAATTTAAAACTCTCGGTTTCTAAGTTGGCGTCTAAAATTGGTCCAAACACACTCTGAGGTAGTTCAGAAGACTCACCGAGCACTTTGGGTGTGTGGTCTTGCTTGGCTTTCTCGGTAATAGCTTCCACATATTTGGCCACCGGATCTCCCTGGCTAGTAAGAGTTTCTGACCAATTAAGTTGAGAGATTTTGTCCTTTAGCGAATTAAACAAGGTGCCTGGATCGGAAGGGGGAGAATCAACCAAATCGGAGATATCTAAACTGGCAACAGGATGATTAGCAAAGTCAGCACTACTACGAGCCAGTTCGATAACTTTTTGTAAATCCGCGACCGCGGTTTTTAGGTCACTACGGACACCAGTCATTCGAGTAACTGATAAACTATGACTATCCAAATTAACTCCGGAAATAAGAGTGTTGCTGGGAGAAGTGGTGGCAATGGGCATTCTGTCAGCTAGTTCAGACTCGACTTTGAGTAATAGCATAGTTCTAGCTAAATGAAGTTCGGGCGGATGGTTATCAAAGGTTGGCTCTTCTTGGTGTGACTTGTCGCCAAGTCGGTATCCATTTCGTTCAAGTGTTTTTGGAAAATATTTTTGAGTAACTATGCCGTTTTCATTTAGGTACTCAGCTTCAGAAGAGTGTAGAAGCGGGGCAAAGTGAAAATCTATGGTCCAATTGGGAAGCGGAATCCCCAGTTCCTCAAGTGTGACAGTGGTGGTAAACTCTTCGCTGGCGTCCAGGAAGCTTATTTCGGCTTGAGCGATTGCGACCGCTTCGGAACTGTTGGGAAAGTCTATAATGGAATGATCATTGCCGACAGACCCAAAGTAGGTAGTTCTTTCTTCGGCTCGACCATACTCCCTGACTACTTGTTCGATTTTTATATCTTCGAAAGCGGTGTACTCCCGTGGATCGTACCGATTCTCTTTTGACGGATTTATTTCCATTCTGGCAGTAGCGAGTTGATCTGACGATCTTGAAGGCATACTGAATTCTAAGACACCACCCAGAGATGGGTCCTGATTGTTAGGAATATAGGCCATACGGCTGTGTCGATGATAGTTGGTCTCTTTATCTTCCCGGGTGAATTCCCAAGCGCCTTTTTCACCGATTACGAACTGGAACTTACTGCCACTTCCATCGTCTGCTGTATATGTTTCAGGTGTAGGATAACTCTTTCTGAAATGACTTTCGGCAGTTTTTACAGTATCGACAGAAGCTTCGACCGCAGGCTTGTCTTTTTTCTTACTAAATAATATTTTCAGTTTATCAACACCATCTCTAAGTGATACCATTGTTTATATTAACTATTAAGTTTTGTATCTCTTTAAACTTTTGTGGAGTGAGGGTGGACTTGAGGACTTCGAGATAATCATCAATAGTTTCCTGCGCGGCTTTGGAAAAAGCAGACTCGAAATCTACTGCCATTAATTCTTGACGAAGTGACGCTTTGAGTTCGTCGGTTAAATCTTCGGGCTTAATTTGTGATAGCTTGAGTAATAGTGGCTGATTGTCGGGATTGACACCGATAATTCGACATAGATTGAGGATGAGAGCCTGAGTTAAATTTTGGCGGATACTAGTGGCTGGAGTATCGGGAGAATTGAAGGCATCGATAATAGTATTGACGGTTTGGTTAAATGTTGTTTGGTTCATTTTTGTAATTTATTTAGACTAACTTTAGCCCGAATTTGGTCACTGGCTAATTTTTCTTGTTTAAACTCGTAAATAGCTTTAATTATGTGTAGATCAACTTCGGCTGATGTAGCCACACCAAATAATGCCACACCTAAGCCAAATAATGCACCTAAGGGGTCACCACTCATAAGGGCTGAGTACGAATACGCGCCAAGTAAGAGAGTAAGTCCATGAACCCCGGCGATAGGTAGTAATTTGTTTTTTACTGCCTCGTCAAATTTGGCTTGGGCTTTTTCCCTAATTATGGCTGAGGTTTGATCATATCTTTCGCTTGGAGGGACAAGATACTCATCTTTGTGGGGATTATTAACTAAGTTGTCATACTTGAGGATGGTATTGATAATTTTTTGATCGTCTTTGTCGGTCAAATCTAATTTACGAGAAGTGATAGTTTCTTCATTGAGGTTTCCACCTCCATAACTTAACATAGTTTCTGGTTTTGATTGGACTGTTTGGATTAGGTCTTGCTTGTTTTTAGAGTCAAAATCGATGGCTTCTTTTGGCCTGGTAGAATCGGCAGTTTTTTGTAACAAAAAAACTTCACCCATCCCAGATTTAGGATTATTGGCAAAGAGTAGAGTTACTGAATGGTTGGTGCCAAAAGCTTGGGCGTAATCCCTTACAGCTTGTTGCTGCTCCGGGTATTTGGGATCAACATTGATAGCAAATTCTGGAGCGGTAATTGGCTGAGTGATGTAGGAGTTGTTGCCGGAGTTAAAATTTGTTAAGGCATTGGGGAAATTTTTAGTAGCATCGCGGGGATTTCCGAAATATAAATATTTATTTTCTGGTTTAATACCTAACATGTCTTTTACAGTTTTCATTGATTGTTTTTTTGTAATTAATTGAATATAACACAAATTTTATTTTCCAGATACTTGATTGTGGGTGCCGATGTTGAAAAAAGACCGTTATTTTTTACCATCAGTTTTCTTCTGTAGAGATTCTGAGTAGTTTGGATCAGTTATATAAAATCCCATTTCTATTTTACCGTCTACCAATAATTTTAAAAACATATGGATAAATTATCGTAAAGAGTAATAACCTTTGTTTTGAGACGCACGCCCACCACGGCGGGCAGGCAGTGCGTCTCTACAAAAAAGATATGAAAGTTAGGGTGAATAGGGGCGGTAGGAGAGATTGGATTTGAGTGGTTAGGATAAATATAGTTTTCCTAAACGCATGGATTCGGAAACAAAAAACTTTTTGACTTTATCCCAGGATATATCAATTAACATTTCGGGCATAACATCCTTATCCGCTTCCTCAAAATAAGTCATACTTTTAATGAGGGTGTACTTATTTTCCTCAAGCAAGTGATATTTTTTGTCGTATAGATCAAACATTGTTTCGACCGTTACTCCCTGGTGACAAATTGTAAAAAGATCAATGAAGTCTTTTTTGGTATTACGATCGGAAATAGCCACCAATTTCATAGCAACAACATCATCTTGACTCGCAATATTGATATCTTGATAAATATCGGAGGAATTTATTTGAGGATAATCGTAATAAAAATAACTAAATTTTACCTGATTAAATTGACCAAGTAAAGTATCACCAACAGCAGAGTCTATTTCAAATTCACCTATTTTTTTTAACGATTCAGCCAACTTTATTGGATCAAATTTTACAGAAGAGAAAAAATCAAAATCGATAGAAATGCGGTGGCCCAAACGCAACGCCAGTGATGTTCCGCCAGCAAGATAGGCGCTGTTTAGTAGGCCGCTATTTCCTAAAACGCCCAGAGCTGTTTTCGTGTTTGGCGATAAGACGGTTTCAAACATGCCACTTCCTCCAAGGGAACATTTAAATAATTAGCCCAAAAAGTGCGGTTTTTAGGTGAAAAGTCATTTTTTTGCTTTAGTGTTTCGATGATATTTTCTGGCGAATAGTTTTTCAATACCCAATTGGCACTTGCCAAATCACCTTTGTCTAAAAGTCGGTTGATAACATATTGATAGTCTGTTTTAAGGTCGATTTTGGC
>JAGORQ010000040.1 GCA_018062705.1 Candidatus Shapirobacteria bacterium | reverse complement strand
TTCTAAGTATTGAATAAAATACTTCCTTGTCAGTTTTTTTAGTCTGTCTATCCAAATATTTATAAAACAAAAAAATCAACACAAACGACACGTATATAAATATGAATGCTGGTCTGAACCAGTAATCATTGTCTCTGGTCAAATATTTACCGATTTCATCAATAAATAAACCAAATCCAACTCCAAACAAAACAGCCATATTTTTTAGTATTCTTTGCCCCTCAAAAGCCAAAACTATTATCATCGTTGCTACCATTAGCAATCCTCCCCACAACACATGAGCAATATGCCATTCCCCCCAGGCTATTGCCGGCCAATTCATCAAACTCAAATAAACTCTTGTCACCATCACTGTCAACACCCCCCACACCAACATCGTTAGCACCATTTTGCTCCCTCCCTCCCGTCTCACCCACAACTGTTTCATAATTAATTCTAAATCATTTTTACCTCTAAATGATAAATGGTTAAATGAAAAATGGTTAAATATGTGGTGTCACTTTTTTTAGACTTTTTATATCCTCATCTCTGCTACGGCTGTGCCACCCCTGGCACCTATCTATGTCCCACCTGTCAACTTTCACTCATTACCAAAGAATCTTTTCATCCTGCCAAAAGTTCACTTGATGGTGCCATTTCTATCTATCGTTACACTGGCATTATTCGTCAAATGATTGAAGACTATAAATTTAGTTTTGTCTTCGACTTGACACCCACTTTTGTCGATTTAATTTATCAAAATTTAACCAAAAACTTTCCCCATATTTTAAATTACTGGCAAGAAAACAATTTTGTACTTGTTCCCATTCCTCTCCACTCCACTCGTCAAAACTGGCGTGGCTTCAACCAGTCAGTCTTAATAGGCGAGTTGCTTAGCCCCAAATTAAAACTAAAATTAATTCCCGATTTACTGGTTCGCACCACTACTTCAATCCCTCAATCCACTATCAAGGATAAACGCCTCCGCCGAATAAATACTAAAAACATATTTACTCTAAATAAAAAACATATTTCTCCCCTCCTTGTCAAAGGAGGGGGTGGGGGTGGATTGGATAAATTAAATGGTTCAATGCCTGCCCGCCGTGGTGGGATAAATGATAAATGTTCCAATATACTCTTGCTGGATGACGTCTACACCACCGGCTCCACCATCAATTCCGCTGTTTCAGCTATTATCCCCCTTTCTTCAAAGGGGGTGTCCGCCTCAGGCGGACAGGGGATTTGGTCACTGACCATTGCCGGCTAATTTTTTTGTCTTATTCTAGAATCTAGTTTCTCGTTTCTATTTTCTTATCTCTCTCCATCAAAATCTCCTCTGCCGTCTTCATTCCACTCTCAACTTTATCCATCGGCACATCAATTGGCGAACCTTCCATTGGGGTTAGAGAGCTCAAATAAAAATTCTCGACATTCAATCCGTGAGTTGTCAGCGAATCTTTTAGTTCTTGTTTTATTTCATCTTCAATCAAGCTTCGGTCAGTGGATAGTGACATCTTCAAGGTGTGATTGGTCAGCACTTTTCTAATCCGGCTTCTGGTAACTGGTCGGACAACTTTTGACACAAAATTTTCTCCAATATTCTGCCAAATTTCCGGCAATCTTTCAGTATCTAGTTTTATTAACACAGTTGCCTCAACTGCCACAAATTTATTATCAGCCGTTACCGCATTAATAATTTCATCACCCATGATTTCTTTATTGTCCTTGACCACCACATCTTTTGATACGGTGTATTCAATTAGTTGTGCATTAAATAGTTTGACTCGGTGAATTATCGGGATTTTAAAATGCATTCCTGGGTGCCACACGTTGGTCAGTACACCACGGAAAATACTATAAATACAACCCACATGACCCGGAGGTACTGTCACAATAAATCCGCCGACAATTTCGTCAACGAATAGCGACACTAAAAGATTATCTATTGATGCCATAAATCAAATGAATTATAACAGAAAGTAAGAGTTAAAAAGCTTCTGCCAGTTCGGTCAGTTCCTTTTTTGGATCCTCAGATTTTACCACATCAGATGCCAGAAGTACACCCTTTGCGCCCATTTTTAGGGAAATTTTAACATCATTCTCACTATGAACTCCTGCCCCTGCCAGTACAGCTATATTCCTTGGTTGATAAAAATCAGCTATTTTTTTAATTACCTCCGGTTTTTCAGTAGCTACCGATTTATCTTTACTACTAATCAAATAACTCGGTTCATACGCCACCATATCACATTTTATATTTTTACCCCATCTTTCCACCTGACCAGCACTATGAACGCACATAACCGATAAAAAACCCTTCGGCCAGCTAGCTAGCAGTTCTTTAATTTTCCCTGGTGGCAATTTTCTTTCCGAGTGATTTATTAGTGCTCCAATGGCACCCAATTGTTTTGCTTGTTCGGCCGAAATGGCACCAGTTTTTGCCCCATCTTCATTTGTATCGACAGCTTGAACAAACACTTCAATTCCTACTTCTTTTGTTATTCTGTAAACATCCAAAGCCGACACTATTGGGTAAATTTTTACACCGGTTTTATCCGCCACCTCCTTACAAATCCGTGCCAACTTCACCGCCCCTTCCCCAAACGTTTCTTTATAAATTTTAAAGTTTATTAATATCATAAGTTTTTGTCTTTTTTTTAGAATTTAGAGTTTAGAATTTGGGATTTTATTTCAAATTGTATCTCTGCTTAAGTTGGTTAATCCCACTTCTCAAATCTGGCATCACTTGATCAACCTGTTGACTCTTGTAAAGCATGCCGTTGATTGCATCACCAAAGTATTTGATCATATTGTCATTCAAGCCATCATCCCAGGTTTTGCTGGATAAGTACCAGCCTGAAGCATTATCTGCCGACACTGTAAATGCCTTTAGTTTGGGATTATCGTTTAGTTGAGTCGCCATACTTTTTCGAGGGTATATTTCCCCAAACGCCCGAATTTGTGATTGAGTTGTGTATAGTTTTGCTAGCACTTCTTTAGTTGATAAATATTCTAAAAACTTCCACGCCTCGGCCTGTTTTTTACTTTTTACATTTACTCCTTCCACCCAATAGGTTGACCAGTGAATGTTGGTTAGGTTTGTATCACTCCCCGCTGGCGCGTCGACTAAAGTTGGTAGTTGTGGTGCGGTAGTCACTTCGTAATGTAACCCTGGTACCTTCATGTCTTCAATATTAAACACTCTCCAGCTTTGACCCAAGTAAAATGCCACTTTACCCTTAGCAAAAGCCTCAGTTGAATTGGGAAAACTGGCATCCCACACCTTATCCTTGGTGGCAAACAAGGTGTAATAAGTCAGCACGTCTTGCAATTTTTTAGTGTTTGTCGGGTCAGAGGCCAGAATATCTACTCCCGATTGTTTCAGCATCAATCCCAAAATATCACTCCAGTTATCCACATTATCTGTTAAACCCATTGCCGCTCCAGCCACTTTTATTACCCCAGTATCCGGATCACGCACAGTTAATTTTGATGCCGCCATTTCCAGATCCCACCATGATTTGGGAATTGAAATTGAAGGAGCGCCATCAAGTATATCTTTGTTATAAAACATAACTAAACCGTCATACATCATCGGAATTGCCCAGTATTGTCCACTAATTTTTAGATCATTTTTAAATACATTGTAGTAATCGGTGTCAAGTCCGATTGCATTAGCTGTCACTGTCGGTACAGCTGCCAAGTTTGAAGTGAACATCGGAATCCATGAACTATGGATTCGGAAAATATCTGGTACATCAGTTTCGGTTCCGGTTTTTTCCAATCTTCCTTGAAGTCTCGATCGGTAATCATTTTTTTGGTTGCGAGTATAGGCAATTTTTACCCCCGGATTTTTGGCTTGATAGTCGGCAATTACCCCCTCCATCACCGGACTATCTTCCCACAACCCCCAATAATTCAAAGTTATATTAGTATCTGTTTTACCGGTAAAATTGGTCAATATTTTCTTTACCAGCATTCCTACCACCACCACGGCAACCAAAATTCCCAACACAATTAATACTGGCTTTAAATTCACCGGTTTCTTTGGTTGAACAATTGGTGTCGAGACTTTTGGGTTGGCTTGTCCAGATGTGGATTGTGATGCTGCTGGAGTCGGCACACTTGGTGCCGGCATAGGTGGTGCACTGGTTGCCGAGTCGTCAGTCAATACTCGTCGTGGTGGTAGGGGTGATTTAACATCTTCAAACGCCATATCTAATCATACAAAATAAATTCGATAATAACCATAGAACACTATTTCTGTCCTATTCTTAAATCTTACATCATAAATCCTATATCAAGTTGTATAATACTCCCATGTCATCGCTATTTTTTAGCCTAGTTTCCGTCACCATAATTGGCTTACTTTCAATTTTTTCCATCTATTTTTTACTTTCCAAAGTTCCTCGGTTCACCAAACTAACCTCCTCACTTGTCAGCTTGGCTGTCGGTAGTTTACTAGGCGATGCTTTTATCCACCTGCTCCCCGAAGCTAATGAGACAATCGGCTCAAGTCTGTTAGTTTCCCTCCTAACTGTAGGTGGTATCCTAATCTTTTTTATAATTGAAAAAGTTGTTCGCTGGCGCCATTGTCACAACCCTGAATGTCTCGAGGATGAAGACCATCTCGGTCATCATTCTGATCATGTGGTCACCAATTCTCTAATTGGCGAATTATTCCACAATTTTATTGATGGGGTCATTATTGCTAGTAGTTTTATGGTTAGTCCTGCCCTCGGTTTTACCACTTCACTAGCAGTCTTAATTCATGAAATTCCCCAAGAAATAGGGGATTTTGCCATCTATCTTCACCAGGGTAAGTCGCTTAGCGAGTCGCTAAAGCTAAATTTCTACACTGCCCTATCCGCCTATGCTGGCGTTATCGTTACTGTTCTAATAGGTCAAAGTTTTGTTGATTTTTCCAATTATATGTTGCCACTCACCGCTGGTGGTTTTATCTACTTAGCTTCTTCCGATTTAATCCCCGAACTCCACCGCCACGAACCATCTACTAAGTCTTCCTTCACCCAAATCCTCCTCGTCATCCTTGGTGTTTTTCTAATGTGCTCGTTGCTATTGTTGGAATAATTTCTCCAATTCCTCTTCTACTCGATGATATCTGGATTCTTTGTCTATTGGCCAGTTAAATCTGTTTGTATTAGTAATATCAAACCCTTCTCTATCGCGACAAATTAATTCAGCCCCAATATTTACAGGTATCCCAACTTCTTCATTCAAAAACCTTGCTCTACCTTCTACACTAATTCCAACAATTCCTCGACTAATTCCAGTGCCAATTTTTCTTCTGGTCAATATTTCGGTTAGTGCAAATCCGTTTACCGCCGCAAAAAATTCATCCGGAAATTCTATTTCAATTAATTCCTTAACCCTAGCTCTGGCCGCATCCTCCAGCACTTTTCTATGTTGTGAATATTCTGCTGGTAGACCCATATATTGATTTAATAAATATCGCCGATTATCTCGCCATAATTTCCTAAGTTCTTAGGTCATTCTCAAAAAGTATTCCTAATTTCTCTGCTACCGTTTATTCGTCCTGAAATTAACAATTCAAACTCGTTATCATCTTTTGGTTCATATGATACCCATTCTTTTCCTGTCCATCTGGTAAAACTAATCATAAAAAGTGGGTCTGATACATCAGTTCTGTCATCAACCACATTAATAAAACCAATTGGCGGGGTAGTTATTTCTTTACTTTTTTTCATTAACTATTTTCTCGTACAAATATTTTGTTTTCTTGAGTTTTACTTGAGTAAAAAACTATCCTGTAGTATAATACCCAGATGAAAATAACCGTCACTTCCGACGTAAATTCACAAGCCAACTACCTGTGTTATTTAGCCAAAAACATTTCTCGTGGCCTTTATCAAAACGGCGGATTTTCTGTCTTACCTTATCTCCTGACC
>JAGORQ010000039.1 GCA_018062705.1 Candidatus Shapirobacteria bacterium | reverse complement strand
AATGTTGGGGGTGCCAGTAACTGCCACATCGGCGAATTTATCAGGAAGAACCCCAAACTACACAGTTAATTTTGTCAAAAAAATATCCCAAAAAAAGCAGGACATGATTGATTTGATTGTGGATGCTGGCAAACTACATCGAAACAAACCGTCGACAGTGGTGGATGCCACTGAAAGTGAAATAAAAATTTTGAGACGGGGAGATTTATTGATTGGAAAATCGCAAACTCTAAATTCTAAATCTGAAAAGGAAACGGAGAAAATAGCCGAGTTTCTTTTAAAGAAAATTTCCAAATCACAAATTGACAAGTTTGACCTGAAGGTCACTGGCCAAACAAGTTCCAAAAAACAAATTACAAATTACAAACCAATTGTGTTTGGATTGACGGGAGATTTGGGATGTGGAAAGACGGTGTTTTCCAGAAAAATCGGGCATCTTCTTGGAGTGAAAGAGAAGATAACTAGTCCGACGTTTGTGATATACAATGAATACAAAATCTCCCCCAACCCCTCTTTGACAAGAGGGGAGAAAAACATTTTAAAATTTTTGCATTTTGATTTGTACAGACTGGCAGGGAAACATGAATTTGAGGAGATTGAGTTTTTAAATCAATTTTCGGAAGGCACAATAGCTTGTATAGAATGGCCGGAGATTATGGGTGCAGAAAATTTTGAAAAATTGAAAGAAAAAGTAAACTATGTGGCGGTGGAATTTAAATATGTGGATGAGAAGACGAGGGAGATAAGATTTTAAAAATTTATCATTTATCATTTTTCATTAACCAAAAAAATGCGAATATTAGCAATTGAAACTAGTTGTGATGATACCTGTGCGTCGGTACTGGAAAATGACCGAGTGCTGAGCCATGTTATTTCGTCACAAACTGATTTGCATAAAGAATGGGGAGGTGTAGTGCCGGATATTGCGAAACGAGCTCATCAAGCGAGAATTAGGGCGGTGATTGCTGAGGCAATAAAAAGAAGTAAGATTTATGATTTAAGATTTAAGAATAAGACAAGAACAACTGAAGAAAGGATTGAAAAAATAATCGATAAAGGGATGAAATTTATTGATGTGATTGCGGTGACGAAGGGGCCGGGACTGGCAATTGCTTTGTCGGTGGGAGTCAATACTGCCAAAGAACTGGCAATAAAATATAATAAAAAATTGGTGGCGGTGAACCATGTAGAAGGACATTTGTTGTCGAATTTGGTGAAAAATTCTATGGGAATGCCGGAGAGAAATATTGAGTGGCCAGCAATTTGCCTAACTGTTTCTGGCGGTCACACAAAAATCCTCGAGATTTCCAATCCCCCCCAACCCCCCTTTGACAAGGGGGGAGAATCTATTTTTTTTATGTATAAAGTAATCGGAGAAACTTTGGATGACGCGGCGGGAGAGGCGCTGGATAAAGCGGCAAAATTACTGGGGTTGGGATACCCGGGTGGACCAGTGATTGAGCGAGTAGCGCAAAAAGGCGATGTGAAGTTTTTGGAACTCCCCCACCCATTGGCGGATAAAAAAGTGTTGGATTATAGTTTTTCGGGACTTAAGACTAGTTTCTATTACAAAATAAAAGATTGGCCAAGGGAAAAAGTGAACGAAAATTTGGCCAACTTGGCGGCCAGTTTTCAAAACGCAGTATTCGAAACATTGGTTCGTAAATTTAAATTGGCGAGTGAAAAATACCAACCAAAAAGTTTGCTGGCTTGTGGCGGAGTGTTGGCCAATTCAGAACTTAGAAAACGATTGAGAAAAATGGCAAGGGAGCTAAAACTGCCAATTTATATGCCAGCTCAAAAATATTTGAATACTGACAATGCTTCGATGGTTGGGATGGCAGGATATTTGATGGCTCTGCGAGGCGAGTGGGCAGACCCCTTAACTTTGGATAGGGATCCGAGGGTGAACTTTTAGGGCTCGAGCGAGTCGAGCCCCTACGGTGGAGTGATTTTTTGTGTTAATATTTGCCATGGCAGAAATGTTTCAAAGAATAGCGGTGCACGCATTGATTATTGATGGTGATAAAAGAATGTTGGTGACACACAGAAGCGCTGATAATGACCACAGTCCAGACACTTATGATACTTTTGGTGGATCGGTGGAGATGGGTGAGAAATTAGAAGACGGTTTAGTTAGGGAAGTAGAAGAAGAATCTGGTTTACAGGTGGAAATAGTCAGAGTTTTGGATGCTTATGACGGAATGAGTGGACCACTAAGACATCAAATACAGATTACTTATTTATGTCGAAAACCAGAGGGAGAAATTGTTTATGAAGATCATGATCATGACTCTCATAGATGGGTTAACTTAGATGAATTGATAGCTTTACCAAATAAGATGCCATTCTTGGAACAGCTTTGTCAGAGAATGGTGGAAAAAAGAATTGTAATATAGTCTGAAAAAATTCCCACGAGATTGCTTCTCCTTCGACGGGCTCAGGATCGCAATGACGTACGTTTTGATTATTGTGCAGTTCCTCGGCGGTAGACGGCGGATATTATTTTTCAAAAGAGACGCAATATATTGCGTCTCTACAAAAAATATCCAAGCGATGAATAGTAAAAAAAAGGTTGTTTGACAGAAGAGGCGGATTATTGAGCCACTCCTCGGCGGAAGACGGCGGCCCAGGGAGTATAAGAGCTTTGGAAAGTTTTTTGACGGACAACTTGACCGTCACGGGTCACTTTCCAGTCAAAAGAAGTTTTGAGACCGGGAATAGCATGCTCGTCTTGAATGGTTTTGCCTACCGGTAGAGTAGGATCGTCAATATAAACTGCCGGAGGTGCTGGCTGAGCTCCCCACTGACGGTAATTAGATATTTCAACCTTGCGACCGTCCGATGTACCATAAATGTCGTAGGTTAGGCGTTTTTCTTTGCCATCATACTTACTTTGAATTAGGAGGTAATGACCGGTATCGTTTTTGAACTTTAAATCTGGATTGGGGATAAAGACGGTAGCATCGTAGCCAGGTGGCATATCTTCTTCATAATATTGAACCCGATAGGCGTGATTTTGACGATTGGTAACGTCCAGACCAGAATTGAGGATAGCTCTAAAAAAGGTGGTAGATACTTGGCAGATTCCCCCACCAACGTCAAGTTCGGTTTTACCAGCACGAATAACATAGGCCATTTTGTAACCATTTTCAATAGAAACATCACCCAGAGCTTTGAGAAAAGAAAAATGCTCGTCGGGGGCAACCAAAATCCGATTAACGATGGTAGCGCCACGCTCGACATTGACGTTGCGAATAGCACTACTGTGCTTGAAAGTAGAAGTACCACTGCCAATTAATTCTTTGATACCTAAATTGTTGGCATCGGAGGTATTAATCTTGGGAGAAATGGGTAAAAGACTGAGGGTGGTTGAGGCGGATTTTTCAACAGTCTCAGTTAACTTGGTTAATCCTTCACAAATTGAACTAGAGAGGTTGTCGGGATTTAAAGTGTAACCATTTTCGGAAGGTCGAAATTCAAGAACTTTGCCGTTTTGAACATTGAAAGTAGCATCGACAGGTTCTTTTTTGACGGAGGTGAGGAGGGTTTTAACGTAATTATCGAGATCGTCTTGATTACAGCCAAGGGGAAAATTGAGCCAGGAAATTAGAGTTTTGTCGTCAACAATAATTGGCTCTTTGGCACCAGACAAAGTCAGTGACTTGCCAATCAAATTTTTGGCGAGAACGATGGCCTGGTCGGTACTACGAGAATCCGGTAGAGAACCAGTGGTGGAGGTGGCGACTGGAAGGGGGTTGCCAAGTTTATAGTTGCTAAGGGCAAAATTAAAATCTTGCTTGAAGGTGTCAGTTTTTAGTTCACGACCAAGCTGGCCTTCTTTTAATTTAATCTCATTTTTATCAAGAATTAACTCAGAAGGAACAAAAGGACGATTAACTTGACTGGATAAATCAGTAAGATACTTATCGAGAATGGACTCATCATAATTAAACTCGAGTGCAAAGTGCTTGGGAGAGAAAAAAGCGGTGATGTATTTGAAAACCCCCTGATTAAGTCGGCGAAACAAAAGATTGTTGGCAACTTGGTTGGAATTTATACCGACTGAAATACTGGTTAGATTTAGTTGATAATTTTGGTCGGGACCGGCCAGAGTTAAATTATCAGGAAGGGGGAAGTCGAGTGCTAGACGACTGATTATTTCTTTTTTGGTAAGTAGCGAATAGTCTTTGTCTAAAACAAAGGTGTTTTTGCCGGTTTTACCGAAGCCAAAAGCTAAAGGCAAGAAAAATATTAGAGAAGCAATTAAGCCGAAAATGGCGGTGTAGAAAAGGGTTTTTTTGATCATATTTATTTCTTCCTGTCCATGGCCTGATTGGCGAGGTCGTCGGCTAATTGATTTGACTCGCGACGGACGTCAGTAAAAGTATAAGGAAATTTGAGAGTAGATAAAAGAGACATGACGGTGCGATGAAGTGGAACGATATTCGGAGCTTTGACTTTGTAAATGCCCTGGACCTGGCGGACCAAAAGCTGAGAATCGGCATAAAAATTGATTCGTTGAATATCAAACTCGTTTTGATGGTCGTTGAGCCACGTAAGAGCGTCGATGAGCGCGGAATACTCAGCTTCATTGTTGGTTTTGATGCCAATGTATTGGGAAATGGTGTGCACAGCCTGGCCTTGCTCGTCTTGAAAAACGACACCATAACCGGAATGACCGGGGTTGCCCCGACTACCACCATCGGTGTAAACAGAGAGAATCATGGTTGATGATAACAAATTAAAGCCTAAACTCTAAACTCTAAACTCTAAACTCTAAACTCTAAACTCTAAACTCTAAACTCTAAACTCTAAACTCTAAACTCTAAACTCTAAACTCTAAACTCTAAAAAAATTTTCAAGAAAAACTCAAGAAAAAAACAAAACTTGTTTTAGAATTGGAAAATGAAATTTGATTTGGCAAGCGATGAAGTATTTTTTAGATTTTCTGTACCTGTTTATCCTGATGCAGTTTGGGAAGACGAAGGGTTCAGGCGGTTAAAACCAACTGGTGGTGACCCGGTCAACTCAGAATATGAATTAAGAAAAATACAGGCAGGCACGAGGGTAGGTGCAGTTAAAGACATATCTCCAAATTTTGTGGCGTTAAGACTTTACGGAAAAGAGGTTCCGAGCCTACTTGTAGGTAAGGTAGTATTGGTAAGAAACGGAATGATACCGAATAAGACGATGGAAGAAATCAGAAAACGATTGTAAAACTAGTTTAATTTAGTAGATAACCTATTCTGCACTTGGTGGAAAATATTTTTTAGTTGGGATTGGTAATTAGTCAAGAAAAACTCAAGAACGAGATAAAAATTGTTTTATAGTTGTTGGATGGAAAGAATAGATGAAATCGTTGAGATTAAGTGGCCATGTGGTGGAAGTGAGTGGGTCATGATAACGCCAGAAGGTAGACGGGTTCCATATGACACAGGTCACGGAGTGAAAAAAGCAAAAGCTCCGACTGTCGAAGAATTAAAACGAAGGAGAATTGTAGATAAAATAATGTTCTCAAATTCAGATTAGTTTAGACAATATCCGAAACCGCGCTTGGTGTGGATTAATTCGCGATTAATATTCTGCCCTCGGAGCTTGTGACGGATGTTTTCTATTACCTTGGCCATGGCCTGGGGGGAATATTTGTCAAAAGAGTCTTGACCCCAAATAATTTCGGCGGTTTGATCAAAGGTGACGATTTCACCTTGTTTACCAACTAAAATTTTGAGTAAGGCTGATTCTTGGGGGGAAAAGTCGGTAAAATTTATGGTAGGAATGCCCGGAGCAAAACCGAGTTTAGTTAGAAATACCTGACTATCTTCGATAATTTTACGGGAAAGTTTGGGAATGGTTTGATCGATTAAATACTCGGCCACTGCCTGGCGACGATGCCATTTAACAGTTCCGATTTCAGCTGTATCATTATTTTTTAATTTTTGAAGGGCAAGAATTAAGGTCTTTTCGAAACCTGCCTCGGTATTACCAACTCGAGAGGAAATATAGATTTGATTGCCGGTAACAAAATAGCTACCACCAGTGCCAAAAGGGGTTTCGAGAATATTAATATCTTCGTTTTTGATTTGATATTTATCAGCTATTTTTTGATAATCGATATTGATATCTAGTGTGGCGGGTAGAACTATTTTGGAAATTATTTGGTCGATGAGAGATTGGGGGTAGTTAGCACTATAACTTTTTGCTTTGGCTGAATTTATTTGAGACCAAAAATCTGGTGAATAATTAAGATCGGGGAAATG
>JAGORQ010000016.1 GCA_018062705.1 Candidatus Shapirobacteria bacterium | reverse complement strand
ACCATCCACATCAGCCAATTCTCCACTACCACAATTTACCATCATTTTTACCGGAGACCCCACATAAAACACCAATTTGCCATCCAAATTATTTACCGGAGAATAGATTATTTTTTCTGAGTCTAAATCTAACCTATTTAGCACTTGAGTCAATCCCTTATTTACAATATCTCCGTGATTTGAATTAATTAACCAACTACCAACACTGGCAAAATTTGCACTTTTACCCAAAACTGTCCCATCACCATCAGCTAGCAAACGCTTTGTAATTCTGCCATCAGGCCAGTATCCGAGCATTTTATCGTACAAATTTACTTTACCTAATTCAAAATAATTCTCCGTATTTATTCCATTGCCAACCACTGAATAATTGTTTACTAAATTGCTTGCTACTAGATTTTTTGAAATTAAGAAAATATTTTTAAATAAAATATCTTTATTGGTAAATGTAAATGTTGGTAACAGATCTCTAAATATCGGTGCATATTTTTTTAATACTTCCAGATCAGATAGACCATTCTTTTTTTGGAGCTCAAGTAGTACTTTTAAAGCAATTGATTCGATATCTCTCGAATTACCAATTTTGGCCCCATTCCATGCTTCATAGGCAACCAAAGCCCCTTGCTGGGGACTACCCATGCTCACGACTTTGCCCAGCCGACTATCAAGCAAATGATCCTGAGCCCAAATCCGAGAAATAACCCCGCCCAAACTGTGACCCACCAGATCCACCTTTTCTCCGTCTAGAATATTTTTGTTAATAAAGCTATCTAGATTATTTTCAATTTCTGAGATAGGTCTTCGCCAATCGTAATTCCAAACATAAAAATCCTTGCCTCGAATCATCCCTAAATTTTCAAAAGTCTTGATTATTCCATCATAATTATCCACTGTCGGCGTCATTTTCCACTCTTTTTCCACCAACTGAGTATTAAACACCATTGCCTCCGTGTTCCAGCTCGCCCCTAGACCGGGAATGAATATTATTTTGTGTTTTACTGTCGGCGTGGCTGTAGGGGAAGGGGTGTTAGTTGGAGTGAGGGTGTTGGTAGGGGTGTTGGTAGGTGTGTTTGTCGGGGTGGGAGTTGAAGTTGGAGTTAGTGTTGGGGTTGGAGTAAGAGTATTTGTTGGTAATGGAGTTGGAGTCAAAGTCAGCGTTGGCGTGGGTGTTGGAGTTGGAAGTGGAGTGGCTGTACTTGTTGGTTCCAACGTTGGAGTAGCTGTAGGCTCTACTATAAAGGATCTAATATAATCAACAGAAAACTCACTCCAGTCCGCAGGTCCAGATAAAGGATTACCTAACCATAACAACAAAGGTCTACATTGATAATCTTCAGATACATATATAGGGTCTTGGTTTATTGATTTATCAATGTAAGCAAAATACTTCCAGCCTCTTTTTTCAATGCGAAGCACATGCCATGCATTATCATTCGGCAGATAATCTATTCTGTGCCATAAATCATAATCTTGATTCTCAAAAAAAGTGCAATATTTAAAAGAAACTTCCATATAGTTATTACTTTGAAAATATGGTGAACCGATATACGAATCAGCCCAAAAACTAAATTCATAAAAAGGACGTGAATTGACACCCGAAAAACCAATACCAATGCCCGAACCACTCGAACCTACCCTGTTATACTTATATCTCACTTCAAAAGTAGAATTGCCATCTAAAGCAAAAATATCACCCTGTCCAACATACCTTGCCACTGGAAATGAATATGAAGTGCTACCTAAAGAGATGGCACCATTTTCATATATTATCGAGTTTTCTGTATTAAAATATCGCCAGTTACCACTATCAACATCAAAGTTTTCATTTATCGGAACAAAAGCATTAACTGTTTGGACACAATAACAAGTACATAGAAAAACAATAACCAGTAATATTCTTCTCATAAATAAATTTATTACTAAGTTAACATAATTACAATATGAAAATTGCAATATATCATAATCTAAATAACGGTGGTGCAAAAGAACAAATGAAACAATGGATTTTTTGGTTAAAAAAGAATAAATTCAAAATAATCGTATATAAACCAAAAGAGACGAAGACGGTATCAAAAAATATATTTATTAATATTTGTCAAACAATTGCCCAATCGCTTATTTCTGACTATAAAATTGCAAGTCTAATAAATAAAACAAAATTTGATGCAATATTAATATTTCCATGCCATAAAATTCAAAGTCCCTTCATACTTTCTTTTCTAAAAAACAAATACAAAGTTATATACATTTTCGCTGAAAGGAACAGAGAATTCTACGAAAATACTTCATTTTTTGATGGAGGTATTAAGAAAAAAATTTCAAAGATAATTAGATTTCCATTAAAGATATTCGATATTACGAATTGTAAACAGGCAATTAATATTGTTACTAATTCATACTATTCAAACTATATGTTAAAAAAAACTTATGGAAAAATAGGACATGTCATATATCCAGGAATGGAACAAATATGGCAAAAAAGAATTGAATCAGGTAACAAAATAACAAACTTTTTATCTATTGGTAACCTAATAAAAACTAAGGGACACGATTTTTCTATAAAACAAATTTCACCTCTACAAAACTTACTAACTATCATCGGATCAAGCAATAACAATAAAGAAGCAGAGTTCATAGTTTCGTTAGCAAAAACAATGAAAGTAAATATTAAAATCACAGATTACATAAGGACAACAGATAAGTTAGATATATTTAAAAAAACAGACATATTTTTAGCTAACCAGGAAAATGAACCTTTTGGTATAAGTACGGCCGAAGCAAACGATTGTCAAATACCTGTTCTTGGAATAAATATCGGCGGTACATCAGAGATAATCACAACTGGCATAAACGGATTTCTTTACCCCAAAAATGTGTATATAGCAAAAAAAATATTAAATAAAACTCTAAACAACAAAATTGCTTTCACGCAATTTAATAAAATAAACTGGAAGTTATCAGCGTTGAAATTGATAGAATATATCAATAAAACAATTCTTTCCCATGCCTAACATCTCACTCCTCCTCATCACCAAAAACGAATCAGTAAACTTAGACAAGTGGAAAACCTGGCTAACATCACTCAAACCAATCAACGAGCTAGTTGTAATAGACAGTCAATCCACCGACGATACGGTCAAAAAGATTAAAGGTTTAACCTCACCAAAACTCAAGGTAAAAATTTTTGAAGCTGAGAATCCATCAGATTTTTCTTCACTTCGCTCTCAAGCACTAAGCCACTGCACCAACAATTGGATCTTGTGGCTTGATGCCGACGAATCACCATCAAATAAATTAATCCAATTTATCAACAATTTTGATTTTTCCAATTATAATTACACCTTTTTACGTCAAGATTTATTCATTGGGCAAATCCTAAAACACGGCGAAACAGCTAACCAACATTTTCTCCGATTGTTTGACAAGCGTCACGGCAAATTTATAGGTCAAGTCCATGAGGTTTGGCAGTCATCCAAAGAGATGACTCAAACAAATTATGTTATCAACCACCATTCACACCCTTCACTCTATACATTTTTTCAAAAATTAAATCTCTATAGCACTCTCCGTGCGAATGAATTAAGACAGCAGGGGATTCGCACCAATATTTTTTTGATTGTCTTCTATCCAATTGCAAAATTTTTTCAAAATTATTTTATTTTTCAAGGGTTTCTTGACGGCACCGCCGGTATTATTTTTGCCCTCGGCATGAGCTTTCACTCTTTCCTGGTTCGCGCCAAATTATGGCATTCATCTCAACCCTCCTCACACTAGCCTTAACCTTCGCATTTTTCTTTGGCCAACTTGGTAAAATTGATATATATCGATATAGCCTATCTTACTTAGATATTATCTTACCGATTATTTTTATTTACAACCTTTTACATCTAGGTCTCCGAAAACAACTTCAAATAAAAAATCGAAATTTTCTTATTTTTTTGATAATTGCCTGGAGCATTTTTCTTGTTCAATTAATTATCACGCCTTTTCACTTGCTGTCTTTTATGTACTTAATGAGGCTAACCATCCTCCTCTCATTTTTTATATTTCCCCCACAATTTATCAATTTCAAAATATTTAGTCTGGGAATTATTAGTAATCTAATTTTTGGATTCATTCAGTATATTATTTGGCCAGACTTTACCGTCTTCAAAAGTTTTAATTGGGACCCGCATCTATACCGACTTGTCAGCACCTACTTTGATCCCACCTTCACCGCCCTAATTTATTTATTATTTATAATTTTTTTGTTTTTTAAGTCTAAGTTACGGATTACTGATTACGGATTACTGATTACGAGTTATCTGGCCCTCTCCCTCACTTATTCTCGCTCCACCTTCCTCAGTCTAGCCATAGTAGCCTTTGTGGTAGGTAAATACCTAAAAAAGCCGTCTCTTGGGCCTCTAGTGACAGTTTTAGTAATCGCCACAGTCTTATTACTTCCTCGTTTCCCCGGGGAAGGCACCAAGCTAGAACGTGATTCCAGTATTCGCGCCAAAATAGTTAATTATCAAGAGGGGTTTAGTTTGTTCACCAAACACCCGATGTTTGGAGTGGGCTACAACAACCTACCGTTTGTTAGAACATATGTTAATTCCTCGTCCCACGCCATTTCTGGTTTTGACTCTTCATTACTCACCATCCTCACCACTACCGGCATACTGGGCATCGTGCCTTTTATACTAGGCATAATCGAGCTTTATAAAAATTCCTCAAACATCCGCAAATTTTCCCTGCTTGCCGTTCTCGTTCATTCTTTATTTGCCAACTCCCTCCTCTATCCCTGGATTTTAATTTTCTTGGCCTTAATTTAGTAAATCAATATAATAAAATATTTTATTTCAACTCTGAATAAATTTATTCTAGTGTTTTTAGAATTTGGACTTTAGAATTTGGGATTTAAATATCATATTTTATCATCACCGTCTTCCTAATCTCATTTCCTGCCAAATCCCTTACCACCAACTCTAACGAATTATCACCCGACGTTAGTTGATACTTAAATTTAAATTTACCGGCATCATCCACCATGGCAATTCTGCCATTAATTGTTACTCTTGCCTCTTTTTCCGTCTGTCCTATTACATCAAAATCAGCGTAATCGACTGTTAATTTATCCTCACTTGGATTTATCATGGTTAAGACTGGAGCTTGATCATCAAAATTAATCGCCAAAGGTTTTGAGGGTTCACTACTACCTGATTTGTCAGAAATAGAAATGGCACTAAACAAGTTCTCACCACCATCCAAAATGATGTCACTAAAATTAAACTCACCGTTTTCAGTTACTTCTGCCTTACCCACAGATACATCATTTTTCAACAATTCGACTGTGGTTCCTTTTTCACCAAAACCAGATACCAGAATTGTGGCACTGTTTGTCGCCTCAAAAGGTAAAACAATTCTTGGGGTCATCGGCGGTAAAACCTTTTGAGTAGTAGTTTGGTTATTTTTTTTCAAATCGCCCAAAAAAATAGACAATCTCACTAGCAATGGCAGTCCAAAAACCAACAACAATCCTATTACCAACACAGTCGCCACCCCCATAAACACAGTCTTTTTGGTTATTTCCTCTTCATTTTTCCTTTCAATTCTCGATCGGGTAAATTCTGCCATAGTTTTATATATTCTATCATTAAAGGCTTTGCCAAGCCGTAGTCTTGACGAAGGCCGGAGCCGAAGGGGAGAATCGGACTCCCGACCCACGCTTTACGAAAGCGTTGCTCTACCAACTGAGCTACTTCGGCAATACCAGTTATTTTACTGCCAGCCAGCTTTAAAAACTACCTATGTATATTAAAAATACCCATCAAGATCAGTTCTTAATCGTCGCCACCGTCTGCAACAATTCAGGCAAGTTATCAAGCGTATTATTTCCCCTCACAACAAAACCTTTGTTATTTTGTACCAAAAATATTGTGTAAGTACTTATATCTTGAGCCCCTGGATTAACATTTTGGTCATAGTGATTTACATATTTGTATACTGCCATCGAAGGATTATCTTGACTGACCAAATCTCCTAAAACCGTTGATACATTCAAATTAACGTACATTAATCCGTTTGATGGTTCAATTGCCGTATATTTTTTTACAAACCCGTCGACTCTACCACTAAAAACGGTGGTATCAAAAAAGAACATATCAGCTTTTGAACCTGCATAAAAAGTATAACTACCAACGTTTGGTGCATCCCCACCAGGTACTGGTTGACCAAGTGTGTAGCGACTAGGGTATTTAAATGAAAAACCCAACTGACTATCTGAAAAAGTTTTCCAATCACTCGTTTGATCCAATGGAGCTAACACCTCCGGGACACTTGTTTTCAATTTTTGTCCAAACAAATATCCACCAGTTCCAAAAACAATTGCAGTTACAAAAAATACACCAATAACCAAGTTTACAATTTTTACTTTATCCATAACAAATAATAAGTTATTTCTCAAACACTTTCAATACAATGAGCTGGTAACCGTAATTGGCTCGGACCTATTTGATCTTGACGACGATATCATACAGTATCTCCAAGACCCAACCCTACCTCTTATTTTTAAGATAAAAATCGGTCTTCGCTACTACGTTACAGCTGACATGATTTTACAACTTACTGTTTTCAAAGGCTACTTGGAGAAATTAATCCATTTCTGTTTTTTGAAGTGTTTGGCAAACAACACAAAGATAAGAGGATTGAGAGCTTATAATTGTATTATATTGTATAATCCAGCCATGCTGGAAAACTGGAGATATAATCGTTCTCTTGAAGCTTTTAGTAAGCAAAACAAGTCAGATACACGAGAGGTTTTCTTTGAACAGGAATATCTTACGCAATTAGCACTAGATTCACTTGGTGTTAGGGAAGCAGCTTCGCCTTCCGAAGTAAGTAAAGTCGGCAGTCTATTCATGGCACCAGAATCAATACCCGGGTTAAGAACACCATATGCGGTTGAAGTTTTGGGAATGCCGGGGGCAGGCAAAACTACAATGATTAATCGTTACTTAGGAGAAGTGTGGCAAAGAAATGAAAGAAATAAAGTAGCCTTAGTTGATGAGGGTGTCAAATCAATAAAGGGAGAGTATGGCGATTTAAGATATTCCGACCCTTTTTCATACTCTTTATTGGGCGGCACAGAGACTTTTGTAGATTATATTGGTGCGTTAAAGAATGTTAACTCAGGAATGAGAATGATAGTCTCAGATAGAGGTCAGATTGATAGACGAACTTTTAGAAGAGCCTTATTTAGCCGAGGGGATGTTTCTCCTTCCATTATGGAAAATGAAGGACAGTTTATTGATGGTTTAGAAAATACTCCAGTTCAGATGTGTGGAACGGTAATGTTGATGGTTCGGCCAGAAAAAACATTAAAAAGGATTAATAAGGTTGGACCAGTTACAAATACTGATTTTTTGAACAGGCTTTATGAACAATACTGGAGATTACATCAAGAAATGCTGCAAGGGGAAGTTCCTTACAGGGTTTACACCTGCATTGATGCCGAAGAAAGTGAAGAAAAAGTTTACGAAAGATTTAAGTATGCCCTGGATACAATGTTAAATATTCACACCATTTATCTAACTGCCCTAACCCAAGCATTTCCTGAAGAAGTTGATCAAGCAAGAAAAAGTATGAAAACTCCACAATTAACACACGCCCAAAAGGTTTTAGGAGAAAAACTTGGTGGAAAAGTTTTGATTGTTGGAGGGGACGATATGGAATCTGATGAAGAGATATTGAATAAACCATTTGTTGAGGGAATACGACTAAAAAAGTAAAAGAATCTAATAATTGTTTTATAAAATGGGTCCAACTCCGGTTACCGGTATATATTTTCCCAGGCTAGCGATATGACAGTCAAAATAGTGGCTTGGACTCGGGAAAAGTTGAATTTATAGAGGAAAATAGGGGAAATTTAAATTTAATTACCGTATGGAGCGGGTAATGGGAATCGCCCGCCTGCATCGCTTATGCGAAGCATTGCGGGCAGGGACCCACCTACTCCACGGAGCGGAATACGGGAGTCGGACCCGTCTTTATACCTTGGGAAGGTATCGTTGAACCGCTCAACTAATCCCGCGTTTGTAGATAGTATTTTAATCTATTTTTTACAAAACCTCTACCAAAGCCTGTCTTCAATGATTTTTCCCTTAAAATAGCGTCTCTTTTATCCAAACAGCACTCAAAATATATTAACCGAACACTATCATACTTTTTTGTTGAGATGACTTTCTTTGATTTATGTCTTAAAACCCTATCTTTAATATTATTTGTGTATCCAATATAAAACGTAACCTCTTCTCGCAATTTACACTCCAAGACATAAGTAAAATAGAACACAAACTATTGTCACATATCGCAGGCCCGCCTGCAAAAGCTGGCGCTTTAGCGACTGCTGGCAGGCAACCTCAGCTTCATTCCCACTCGCAACACACTTGGGTTTTTTATCAATAACTTATTCTCATTATAAATTTGTGTCCACCTGAATCCATCCCCATACGTTTTTACCGCAATTTTCCACAAACTATCATTCCTTACCACTGTATAATCTTTAGCCTCAGTAACCATAATTTTTGCTCCGTCATTTTTCTCGGCTACTAATTGGGATTTTTCTGGTAAATTCAACACCTGGCCAGTTTTCAGGATGCTTGGGTTTTTTAGATTATTCAACTTAGCAATTTCCTGCCATCGATAACCGCTACCAAGTTGACTGCTGGCAATTTTCCACAAACTATCACCTCGTTTGACCGAATATTGGCCTGCCGTCAATACGACTGTTTTTGTTTCAGTGACTCCTGGGGTTGTTTTAGTTACCGTCTCTACTTTGTTATCCGACACTATACCGGGAATATCTATTTTTCCACGATTTTTTTGAAAATAATTCACTACCAATCCGGATATCACAATCACAATTAGCAAGCCCAAAATCATACTAACTACTTCCTCCGACGATTTGAAAAATTTGTTTTCTGTCATAACTAAAAATACCCTACACCTACCCTATAGTCAAATAAAAACAGACTACTTTCTCCGTATAATTATCTCATCCGGTGAATTAATCTCGACTTTATCGGCAAACATGTTGAGTTGTCTTATAAAACTGCTCCAAGAGTCCCAATTAACACTATACCACCTTAATTGTTTTTGAATTCTGACAGTAACCAAACCTGCTTTTCTAAGTACAGCCAAATGACTCGATATGGTTGCTTGGCCAATATTAAAAAATTTAAGGATCTGATTGACATTTTTCTCCCCGTCTTTTAATATCGTCATAATCTTTCGCCGATTGACATCTGCCATTGCTTTAAATATTTTGTCCATAGTAGCATTATATCGTTATTTATCAATATTACTAGTTCTGTTTTATTCTTAAATCCCTGCCTGCCGGCAGGAAGGTTACTTCTTAAATCTTAAATCTTAAGCTATAATCACACCATGAATAATTACGATGATAAGCAAGAACGCACTTTAGTTATTGTCAAACCCGACGGTGTCCAGCGCAGTCTAATTGGCGAAGTCATCAAGCGTTACGAGCAATGTGGCCTCAAGCTCGTCGCCCTCAAAATGCTCATTCCTTCAGAAGAATTAGCCCTGGCCCACTATTCCACCGACCCTGAATGGGCCTTTAAAACTGGCACCAAATCAATTGACGCTGCCAAATCTCGAGGTGACAAATTATGGACCGACGATCCGGTTGCCTATGCCGAAGGCATCCGCACTACTCTCAAAAAATTTTTAAGCTCTGGTCCTGTCGTGACTATGATCTGGCAGGGGATGAATGCAGTAGGTGTAGTTCGCAAAATTACCGGCTCTACCGAACCACTAACCTCAGCTCCCGGGACCATCAGGGGTGATTACACTATTGATTCATATACTGCTTCCGACAAAGACAAGCGCTCAGTTCGAAACATTATTCACTCCTCCGGCTCCGTGGCCGAGGCCGAGCTTGAAATTAAAGTTTGGTTCAAGCCCGAAGAAATCCTAAACTATCGTCTGATTGCCGAAGAAATCATCTACGACGCCAATCTCGATGGAATTTTGGAATAAATATCCAATTGAATAAAAAAATCCCCGAATCAGGGGATTTTTTTTCTGGCTGGGTCTGGTTGATATGTCAACACCTATTATCAACACAAAACCAATTAGCTGAACCAATCGATTCTAATCTAATTAAAACTAACAGACTTAAAAATATGTTCCATAAAATTATTTCGGACATCTTTGTAACATTTACCTGGCAAAGTCCCTATTTTTACTTCATTGCAAAATTCAGAAGGATAAGCAACTTGAAGAATTTTTCCATTCTTCATCTTCATAAAAAATGCTTTTCCTTTATTGTATTCAACAAAGGAATACTCATAGTATTTTCCTGGTTCTATCGACACTATATCAATGCCATTAATATTCTCTGATTTCATACTTTCCAGCTTTGTAAATGCATCCTGGGAATTCTGATTAATTTTTGCGTTATCTTTTTCAATCAGTGTCTTAACAAAATCGGTTAGTACCAAATTTTCTGGATCATCCAACACCGCAAATGTCATACGGTAAGATGCATTTTTTAATTCTTTGTGACCATAACCATTATCATAAATAGCAATATATGGTTCATTCTCCAATAAAACACCCGTGTCTCCCATAGCATCGTAACCCTGAGTTATATAAAAATAACTTTCTGGATAGTTAAAACTATAACCGAGATTTGACACAAATTGAGCAGTTTTTATACTGTTTTTTTGAAAATAATAAAAACCAATCCAAGCCACCAAAAACAAAATAATGGGAATAATAAATATTCGATTTATTTTTTTGGGCAACTTAAGTTTCTTCACAATTAAATATAAATCAAAAAAAAATCCGCTATCAATGAGCGGATTTTTCAAAAGCGGGTCCTATGGGATTCGAACCCACGATCTTCCGCGTGACAGGCGGATGTGCTAGACCGCTGCACCAAGGACCCAGTTAGCGGTACGCCTAATATACCAAATTTATTGAATACAATCCATGTTTTAGTTACCGTTAATTTGCTTTTCCAAAAACATATTAACTAATTTTTTAAATATATTTTTATTATTCAAATATTGATCAAAAATCATATGGTCAATATTAGCGTTGGCTGCAAATTGCGAATCCACCTCCGAATCTCCAAAATAAATAAATTCTTCTGGTTTTTTACCTGAACCATCAATTAAATTCAAAAGACAGTAGGGGTTTGGTTTTTTATAACCAGCGTCAACACAAGAGATAACTTTGTCAAAATACGGCAAAATTTGATTTGACATCAACACCTTCTCCATCAGATCTTTACTTCTATTAGTGCAAATATATAGTTCTTTGTTATTTGTTTTCAAAAACTCCAATATATCAACTACTCCGTCAAAAATGTGCATTTTATCAATATTCGATTCCTGAATTTTTTTATCATGGATCAGCAATTCTTTGACATCCAGCTTAAGATTTAATTCTTTTAAAATATATAAATATAAATCCTCAATCGTCATTCCCCGCACTGATTCGTGAAGCTGGACCACCAAATCAAAATTAGTTGACGGGCTAACATTTGTAATTACCCGGGCTATTGTTTCACCACAAAACTGTCGACCGTCAACCAGGGTGTCATCCAAATCAAAAACAAAGACACTCTTAAAATTTGACGAATTACTAGTACTACTAGTACTGTTTCCAAAAAAACTTGACACCTGAACTCCTAGTATTTTTGATATTTTTTCTAGTTGGGTGATTGAAACCTGACTGATTCCCAGCTCGTAACGACTAACCATTATATCGGTACATCCAAGCAGTTTTGCCAAATCTTTTTGGGTTAAACCACGTTTAGTCCGGTATTTTTTTAGATTGTTTCCTATTTCGTTTTCCACGAAGACAATTATACATCTAACTACTAGTTATGTCCAGAGTATAATATCCTTATGCCCCACCCCTTCACCAACCCCCAAATCTCCGAATACCTGACCAACATTGCCACATGCCTCATTATTCGCAAGGAAAATCGGTTTCGCATTGTTTCCTACCAAAACGCTTCCGACACCATCCTGGCTTACCCTGAAATTATCTACGACCTCTGGCTACTTGACCCTAAAAAACTCGACGAAATTCCCCATGTCGGCCCTGCCATTTTTGACAAAATCGACCATCTTTTCAAAACTGGGAAACCCCATCCCCACGTCCTGGAATACCAAGAGGGGATTCACCCAGCCGTTTTTACCCTCACCAAAATTAATGGTGTTGGTCCACTAATCGCCCACAAACTCACTCAAAGCTTAATATTCCCCAATGACCCACTTAAAGCCCTCGAAGCCCTAGCCAAACACTGCCAAGATAATAAACTTAGCACCATCCCTGGGTTGGGGGAAAAGTCCCAAGCTTCCGTACTTACTAACACTCTAGCCTACCTCGGTCGTGGCAAGCGCTTACCCTACTCGACTGCTAACGATATAGCCAAAAAAATTATCTCCTATCTTACCGATAAATATCCTAGCCTAACTGCTATTGCCCTAGGCAGTTTACGTCGAGCATGCCCAACCGTTGGCGATATTGATATTGCCGTCAAGTCCACTAAAACCAAAGAAATCTTAAAATATTTTGCCAATTATCCCGAATCAGTCACCACTATCAACACCGGCAAAAATAAAACCAGTATCCGACTGCCTGATGATATCCGGGTTGATTTAATGGTCAAGCCCACCCGAAGCTGGGGTTCACTCCTCCAGCACTTTACCGGCTCCCGCCAGCACAACATACTGCTTCGCAGGCACGCCCTTAAGCTCGGATTCAGCTTATCCGAGTATGGTATCAAGGATACCAATACCGGCCTCATGCACTATTTTTCCTCGGAAGAAAAGTTCTACAACTTCCTCGGTTTCCACCTCATCCCACCAGAAGAAAGGGCAGGAGAGAAAGAATTAGAAAAATACCGAATGGTATAATAAATTTAGCAATTTAACCATTTATCATTTTTCATTGAAAATATTTAATTACTCAATGGTTAAATGGTTCAATGATAAATGAAAAATTATTTATTCAATAAATTATGTATATAATTCTCGGCTTAATCCTCGTTACCATCGTCTATCTCGTAACTTTTTATAACGGCTTAAAGACCGCCCAGGTCCAAATCGGCGCCTCAATTCAAGAAATTGGCAACCAACTCAAACGTCAGATTGACCTAATTCCCAACCTCGTCGATTCGGCTAAAGGTTACATGAAACACGAGAAAGATATTTTCAAAGAACTAACTGATGCCCGCAAGCTGGTTGAATCCGCCAAAACCGGCGACCCCAAAAGTGTTGACAAGGCCCAAGCTTCGATCAACAACGTTCTTAAATCTTTAAACGTTATTGTTGAGTCAAATCCTGAAATCAAAGCTTCATCCTTGGTTTCCGATCTAATGGGTGAACTTCGCGATACCGCCGACAAAATCATGTATGCTCGCCGAACCCTCATCGACCTGTCTGCCGATTTCAATGTCAAAATCAGCACTGTTCCTGGTATGTGGATAGCTCCAACCATGGGCTTTAGGCCAGAGGCAGGTTTTTCCACTCCCACCTCGGGTGAATTCCTGTCCGCCTCTAACGCCGATACCAAAAATCCCAAGGTTAGTCTCAACTAATTTTTAAAATAATTATCATAAAAAAAGTTTTCCCTCCCGAGGGGAGGGCAAGGGTGGGGCACAAAATGGTTTTATTCATAAATCATAAATCCCTGCCTGCCGGCAGGCAGGTTATATCTTAAATCAAAATTAATGTTAAACATTTACGAACAAATAAACTCCAACAAACAGCGCTCGGTATTAATCATGTCTCTGTTTACTGGCTTTATTCTCTTAGCTATTTATTCGATTGGCTACGTTTTTAACATTGAAGGCATGATGCCTTTGGCCATTCTTTTTTCCCTGTTTTCCACCGGTGCCAGCTATTTTTGGGGTGACAAAATTGTTTTAAGCCTCAACGGTGCCCGTCCTGCCTCTCGCAAAGAATTTTTTGATTTTTACACTGCTACCGAAAACCTAGCGATGGTCGCCAAAATTCCTACTCCCCAAATTTATGTTATCGACTCTCCCGCCATGAACGCTTTTGCTACCGGCCGCGACCCCGAACACGCCGTTATCTGTGCCACTACTGGGATTTTAGATAAGCTTGATCGCACTGAGCTTGAGGGAGTAATTGGCCACGAACTATCTCATGTCAAAAATTACGATATCCGCCTGATGACTATCGTCAGTATTCTCGTTGGCAGTCTATCGATACTTATCAATATGGCCAGTCGTTCCTTATGGTTTGGCGGTGGCCGTCGCGACAATGATGATCGTGGTGGTAACGGTATCCTAATGATCATTGGCGTTATTATGATAATTTTTGCTCCCATAATTGCCCAGTTAATCCAATTAGCTATCAGCCGTCGACGGGAATACTTCGCCGATGCGTCATCAGTCATGCTCACCCGCCAACCGTCAGGGCTAATTTCCGCTCTCAAAAAGCTTGAGTCAGACCGTACCCCTCAACAGTTTGCTTCCACTGCCACCGCCAGTCTCTATATCAGCAACCCCTTCAAAGGCAACAAGCTCGGCTCTCTCTTCTCCACCCATCCACCTATCGCCGACAGAATAGCCGCCCTTCAGAAAATGTTATAATTGCACATGTTTAATAGGAAGATCGAAGAAGAGGATAAGGCACATATCGCGAAAATAAAAGATATATTAATTGGAAAACGAGAAACACTTGAAGAAAAATTGGCATCTTTTGCTGATCCAACATTAGCAGTTCAAACAATTATTAACTTGGAAACTGTTAAATTGCAGTTGGCTCAAGAAATTGCACCTGTTCAACTTAGTCCACAACAATTCTTAACTGTCTTAGATAGAACGGAGGAATGGTACAGATCTCGTAATATTCCATACCCCTTTCCAGACCGCCTAAAAGAACAAAGAGAATTTTGGCAAAGCAGAACATGAGAGTAATCCCCGCAAAAATATTTTTTGACCTACTTTTTTCGATTGAAGATTGAAGTCTGAAGATTGATAATTGACCAATGAGTTTTGTTCACCTCCACAATCACACCGAATACTCTCTGCTTGACGGACTGTCCAAAATCAAAAAACTCGTTGGCCTAGTCAAAGATATGGGTATGCCAGCCATTGCCATCACCGACCATGGCAATATGTATGGAGCCATTGAGTTCTATAAAGCCTGCCTTAAGGCCGAAATCAAACCAATTATTGGCTGTGAAATTTACACCACCCCCGGCAGTCGCCACGAAAAATCCAGTGCCAATCGCAAGGCTCACCACTTACTTTTGCTAGCCAAAAACAACGTGGGTTACAAAAATTTAATGAAGCTGGTCAGTATTGGCCACATCGAAGGTTTTTACTACAAACCCCGAATTGATTGGGAAACTTTGGAAAAATATCACGATGGTTTAATTTGCACTAGCTCCTGTCCCAGTAGCGAAATCGGCAATTTCCTCAAAGATAATGACTACGCCTCAGCCATCAAAAAAGCCAAACAGCTTCAAGACTTATTCCAAGACGATTTTTATATCGAAATTCAACGCCATCCTGGGATCAAAGATTTTGACACCGTTAATGACGGTCTAATCAAAATTAGCCGAGAGTTGGGCATTCCTCTAGTAGCCACCAACGACAATCACTATCTCAAAAAAGAAGACGCCTTTGGTCAAGACGTGTTGGTCATGATCAACACTCAGACAACTCTTAAATCTCACAATCGCATGTCAATGGTCGAAACCCCTGATTTTTATATCAAGAGTCCCGACGAAATGCGCGAAGCCTTTGCCGACCTCCCAGAAGCTATTGAAAACACCCTTAAAATCGCCGATAAGTGTGATGTCACTATTGATATTGGCCGTTGGGACTTTCCTATTTTTAAGCTTCCCGAAGGCGTCACCGCCAATGACCAACTCAAAAAACAGGTTTACGATTCCGCTCTCGAGCACTACGGCTCGATTACACCTGATGTCCAAGAAAGACTTGACTACGAGCTGGACGTTATCTGTAGCAAGGGCTACGCCGCCTACTTTTTGATCATGCGCGACTTTATCGCTTGGTGCGAACAAAACGACACTCCGACCAACACCCGCGGTTCCGCCGGCGGTTCGCTTGTCTCTTTTGTGCTGGGAATCGTCTCAGTAGATCCACTCATTTACCAGCTACCGTTTGAACGATTTTTAAACAAAGACCGTCCCTCTCCACCCGACATTGACCTAGACATTGCCGACGACAAACGCCAAGCCATGCTCTACCACATTATTGAACAATATGGCGCCGAAGCGGTGGCCCAAGTCTGTACCTTTGGTCGAATGAATGCCAAGGGCGCCGTCCGCGACACTGCCCGAGTTTTGGGCTACGAATACGCCATTGGCGACAAAGTCAGCAAACTAATACCTCTAGGCAAACAAGGTTTTCCCATGAGTATTAATAAGGCCCTGGAAACCACCCCCGACCTCAAGCACCTCTATGATTCTGATCCCGATGTCAAAAAGATTGTCGACACCGCCAAAATGATTGAAGGTAATGCCCGCCACATTTCAGTTCACGCCTGTGCTGTGGTCATTTCTCCCACTACCATCAACGACTATTCACCCACCCAAACCGAAACTGGTGGCGACAAAACTATCACCCAATACGAAATGCACGCCGCCGAAGATGTCGGACTGATCAAATTCGATATTTTAGGAATTAGAAACCTGTCTTTCCTCGGACAAGCTGTCGTCAATGTCCGCAAAACTAAAAACATCGATATTAATCTTCGGAAGATTCCCCTCGATGACAAAAAAACTTTTGACATGCTCTCCCATGGCGATACCATGGGCACCTTCCAACTATCAGGCGAGGGGATGACCAAATGGCTCAAGGAACTAAAGCCTTCCCGAGTAGACGACCTAATGGCTATGGTGGCGCTTTACCGTCCCGGTCCGATGAGCATGATTCCCGAGTATATTGCTCGCAAAAATGATCCCAGCAAAATTTCCTACTTTGACCCCAAAATGGAGAAGTACCTCAAAAAATCCTATGGTCTACTGGTTTACCAAGACGACTGTTTGTATACCGCCATCGAACTAGCTGGCTATAACTGGGTTGAAGTCGATAAGTTTAGAAAAGCTATTGGTAAAAAAATTCCCGAGGAAATGGCTGTCCAAAAAGAAAAATTCTTGGCCGGTTGTCTGGCCAATGGCTATACTGCCGAGAAAGCCGCCGAAATTATGGGCTACATCGAGCCATTTACCTCCTACGGCTTCAACAAAGCCCATGCCGCCTCCTACGGCATGTTGGCCTACCGCACTGCCTACATGAAGGCCAACTTCCCCGTCGAATACATGTGCGCCCTATTAACCGCCGAAGCTTCAGACATCGAAAAAGTTTCAGCAGGCATCGAAGAATGCCGAAAAATGGGTATTATCGTCGCTCCACCCAACATTAATTCCAGTATCGCTGGTTTTGAAATTGAAGCCAACGTCAACTCTTTGGAAAAAATGGCTATTCGTGTCGGCATGTCAGCCATCAAAAATGTCGGTGTTGCTGCTATTGAAAATATTATTGCCGAGCGCAATTTAAATGGTCCTTTCAAAAGTTTTTCTGATTTTTGTCTCCGGGTTAGTGGTCAAAAAGTTAATAAACGAGTCCTCGAAAGCTTAATCAAAGTTGGTGGGTTTGATCAATTTGGTGAACGCAACGCTATTATCGCCGCCATCGATGAGATTAAATCAAAAGTTGAAAAAATTAATAATAAAAAAGTTAGTGGCCAGTCCGGCCTTTTTGACAACCAAGAGGAAACAGCTACCCAAACCAATTTTGAAGACAAATTTCCCATGGTTGAGCCTATGCCCGAAAAGGAAAAATTAAGTCTCGAAAAACAACTCTTAGGTATCTATGTCACCGAAAACCCAATTGGCAAAATTCTTCGATCTTTCCAGGATGTTTCTCTGCCCAAAATTAAAGATTTACAAACCAAAGAAGCCAACACTCCAGTCAAATTTGTCTGTGTTCTCAACAAAATCAAGGTTATTCGCACCAAAAAGGATAATTCTCAAATGGCCTTCTTAACTCTCGAAGACACCACTGGCACCATGGAGGGGGTAATTTTCCCTCGTAGTTACGAGGCCTCGGTAGCTATTTTGACCGAAAATCGACCACTTTATATCGAAGGTAAAGTCAGTGTCCGTGAAGACGATAAATCAATTATGGTCGACACAGTATCAGAAGACTTACCCCAAAATACCGCCAAATACGATTTTGTTATCGAAGTCCCTCAGGGCACTAGTCAGTCACAATTAATGGATCTAAACCGTCTTCTCAAACAAAACCCCAATGGTCATCGTGGTCTAATAATTCTCCCCAACGGCAAACAGGTCCCCCTCAGTTATGGCGTCCGCTACAACGACGACCTCCAAAAACAAATTGACAAAATCCTCACCAAAGCCTAATTATTGCTTACTTTACTCTTTTACTATAAAATACCGAAGTTATGTCAATCAAATTTACCTATCAAGACCACGATTTTTTCGTTGGTGACTCAGTCAAAGTCGGTTACAAAATTAAAGAAAAGGACAAAGAACGTGTCCAAGCTTTCGATGGAGTTATCCTTTCCATCCAAGGATTGGGTGAAAATAAAACCTTCACTGTTCAAAAAGCCGCTTCTGATGCCGTCAAAGTTGAGCGTATCTTCCCCATCAATACACCTTGGATTGAGAGTATCAAAAAAATGCGCTCACCCAAAGTTAAAATTCGCCGTGCCAAACTGTATTACCTTCGCAACCCGAGGGCAAAAACTGTTTAAACAATAATCCCAATTTCTTTGGAAATTGTTTCTTGGTTATTGGAATTTCCATAAATTTCTGCAAAAATTTATGGCTCTGGGTCCTTAGCTCAGTGGTAGAGCAGCTGCCTTTTAAGCAGTTGGTCGCGAGTCCGATCCTCGCAGGACCCACCAACCTACCTTGTATTGAATCTCCACGCTATTTGTTCAGCCGCACCCGCATAAGGTTTATTTGGATCAACCACCTTGGCCGACGCCACTGCCACCACTAGCTTTTCTTCACTTAGTAACGGTGCTCCCGAATTACCCAAATCAGGTTTTGCCTCATCAGTCCAGGCATGAAAACAAGCCCAACCTTTACCCACTTCACCAACTTCCAGCCGATACATTCTCATTCTTCTCCATTGAGCAATTGCTGGGTACAGCCTTGAGCTGGGCATCTCTAGACTCATACCTGAACTACTTGGTTTGGCCACCAATATTCCTCCAGAATGTCTTACCAAAGGTATCTCGGCCACATCAAACTCTCTACCTCCCTCCTCCCAAAATTCCAGACTTTTTCGTAAATATGTTCTTGTTTTACCCAAATACGGTTTCAGCCTAAATACATCATCTTCAATTGCATTAGCCTGATGTCTGGTAAAAATAATTTTACTGGTACCCGAAGTGTCCATCGCCTGAAACGCTTGTCCCAAAAATCTCCCTTTTATCGTCACCAGATTAAACAAATATTTTGCAATTTCCATTTATATCTCCACTTTTTTCTCAGGCTCGGTTAATCGCCATACAGCCTGAACACTTCCACCAACAGTTGGCCGAATCTCATCTGGCGTACTAAAAGTTTCTTGACCATCACGAAATTTAATAAATGCCTGACCAGGTTCGCCCTCTCGTCTGCGGGTGTCAAAAACCTCTATCTTCTCCAAAAACACCCGATTAACTTCGTCATGAATTGCCATAATCGTGGCACTTCCACCCGACGGCACCACTACCATCGGCACACCATCACAGTCTTTAGTTAGTATAGTTTCAGCATAATGATTACCGTGGGGATAACCTCTGCCGGTTAAGCCAGGTATAATTTCCTGTACTTTAATTCCCGAATAAAACTTTAAAAAAGTTGCCCCCACAGCCGGCACCAACAAACTCAACATCGAGACTGTTTCTATCATGCCGCCATCTTACCTCAAACTTTATATTTATCTTGACAAAATTATGACATTGTATAATTTCAACATGTCTCTCTACGGCCTCATCATCGGCATCGCCATAATCATCGGTCTCAACTATTTTGAAAAACATCAGAACTTAATCCCCAAAAATCAACTTTTGTTATTTGAAGCCGGTTTATTAATTTCCGCCATCATCGGCGCCCGGGCTTATCACGTTATCGACCAATGGTCATTTTATTCCCAAAATCCCTGGCTCATTCCTGCCACCTGGAACGGCGGCCTTGGTATCTTCGGCGCCCTCCTCGGTGGTTCTGTCTTTATTGTCCTATTCTTAAATCTTAAATCTTACTTCTTACTTCTAAATTTTATAACTCCCATCCTTCCTCTCTGCCAAGCCATCGGTCGTCTCGGCAACTTCGTCAACCATGAAAACCCGCTCTGGTTGCCGGAAGCGGTGGGGGATTTACTCCTGTTTTTCTTTATCCAAAAATTTCCCCAAAATCCCACCGCCAAATATCTACTTGGCTATGGTCTAATTCGTTTTATCACCGAATTTTGGCGCACCGACACTTGGGTCTATCAAAATTTTAAAATTGGTCAGATAATATCTTTGGTATTTATCCTCACCGGCCTATGGCTACTTCCAAAAAATCACCAACTACCGTCAAAAAAACCCTTGAAATAATTATTTGGGTCCTCAAGCTCGTCTATCAATTTAGTCCTCGGCTAATTATTGCCGTACTCCTCTCCCAAATTTTTGCCACCACCATCCCTTTTGCCGAACAAAAATATTTATCGATTCTCATTGACAGTCTAATCCAATCGGTTACCAACAACACCAATGCCTGGCAAACAGTATTTATTATCTTTATTCTTATCCGCGTTATCAAAATTGCTTTTCTCCAGCTACAGCGAATTTTTACTCGATTACTCGATTTTCAAGTTCAAAACAAACTTCGTAAATTTTATCTCTCCAAAACCTCATCACTCGATTATCAGCAGTTTGAAGATCCCCAAATTTCCAAACTCATGTCCAAAGTTAACGAAGAGTATCAATGGCGAGTCAGACAAATAATCTCAGATATTTTTAATTTACTAATCCAACTAATCAGTTTTTCCACCGTCATTTTCTTGTTACTTCCTCGCTATTGGCTCATCGCTATTTTAGCTTTCGTGGGGGAAATTCCTGGATTAATTTCCGATAGAAAATGGCAAAAAGTTGACTGGGATACCTTCAACCACTACAACGAAGCCTCCCGTCCCGGCTGGGACGCTGCCTGGCAACTCGTCAACAAAAAATACATCGCCGAACTCAAAATAAACCAGGCAGTTAACTGGTTAAAATCAAAGTTTACCAACATTCAAGACGAGTTTACTCAAGCTCGAATCATCAACCGAAAAGCCAGGAGTCTCCCTGATTATTTCGCCTCACTTTTCTCCATGTCTATCGGCGTTTTATGTATGTTAATTGTCATCAACGACATTCGTCAGGGTTTACTCACTATCGGTATGTTTACTTTTTACTTTGGAATTATTCGCAGTACCGGTGATTACTTTTCCGGCCTACTCAACGGCTTTGTCAGTATCAGTGAGCAAGTTCTTCATATTAGTAACTTTAGAAAAATTATTGAACTAGAACCTGTTATCAAAAATGGCAACAAAAAATCTGGAATTAACACTCTCCCGGAAATTGAATTCAAAAACGTCTCTTTTCATTATCCCAACTCAGATAAATTAATTTACAAAAATCTAAATCTAACTATTCATGCCGGCGAAGAAATTGCCATTGTGGGTCCCAACGGTGCTGGCAAAAGCACCCTTGTCAAACTCATTTGTCGTTTTTACGATCCCACTGAGGGAGAAATCCTCGTCAACGGGAAGCCTTTGGTCGACTATGATCTTAGTTATTGGTACCAGCACCTCTCCCTACTTACCCAAGAATTCAATACCTTCCCGAACCTCAGTCTTCGGGAGAATGTCACTGTCGGTAAATCTACCTCCGACGCCAAAGTTTCCACAGCTCTCAAACAATCAGAAGCAAGTGATTTTACCAGCAACTACAAACAAGGACTGGATACCATGATGAGTCAGCGCTACGATGGCGAGGAGCCTAGTTGGGGTCAGTGGCAAAAAATTGCCATTGCCCGGATTTTTTATCGCAACACACCACTGATGATTCTTGATGAACCCACCGCCAGTATTGATGCTGTCGCCGAAAGCAAAATTTTTACCCGACTTTATAAACAAATCAAAAGAAAGACTCTGGTAATAATTTCCCACCGTTTCTCGACCGTTAGGAACGCCCAGAGAATTATAGTTATCGATAAAGGACAGATAGTTGAGGAGGGGACTCATCAGCAGTTGATGAAACAAGCCAGCCTCTATGCCAAATCCTTCACCCTCCAAGCGGAGGGGTATAATTAGCCAATATGAAAAACAAAAAATCAATCGCCCTATTTGATATCGATAAAACAATTTACAACGACCACTCATTTTTTGCCGCCGCAAAATTTCTTATCAACAAGGGCATTTTGTCATCAGATACTTGGACAAAAATTGAAACAGAGTTAGGAAAATACACCCAAAAAATTCAAACTTATTCATTTACTGCTAACAATCTACTCAATATTTTTGTCGAAGCTTTAGCTGGTAAAGCTTATGACGAGGTTATGGTTGCCACCAAAGAATTTTTTGATCAAAATCAAAACAACTTTTATCCTTATTTCAAAAATATTCTACCCACCCTAAGGCAAACTCACGAAATTTATCTGGTAACCACCAATTCACAAAATGTTGCTGAAGTGGTAAAAAACGGCTTTGGACTTGACGGCTACCTCTGCACCAACTTTGAAGTAGTTGGTGGTATATTCACCGGTAAAGTTTTAAATTCACTCGCCGATGGAAAACACGTTGTCGAAGAGCTGGTCGCCAAGTATGATGGCAATACCATGGCTTTTGGTGATTCGGAAAACGATATTGGTATGCTGGAAAAAGTCAAAACACCGGTTTGCATCAACCCATCACCCGAATTATTAGCTCACGCTCAAAAAAATAATTGGTTGGTAGTTAGTGACTCGACCGCTGAAACTGAAGTTCTGAAAATCATTTCCAAACTTTCTTAAAACAATCACTACCTTTGGTAAACCCAGCTTCCACAGCCTCCTTTTCGCTACAAAACCAACTGTCACCCATATACAGCTGAATAATTGTACTGTTGTATTCGCCACAACCCGGAAATCGATATTGTCTACCGTCACCACCAATTCGTATATTTCCTTTAATTACACATTTTGGATTTACTTTATTTTCATGTTGAGTGCATTTTTCTCCAAAAATTCCCACACCTTTTTCCTTGGCTTCATTGGCTCGGAGCCTCGTCTCTTCATCTTTCAACCCCTCACCCGAATAATAAGCCATTCCTAGTTTAGTCATTTGAGTACTCACCAAACCATTTTCATTGTACACATGAGCCACCAAACGGTTCGTCCTATCCCGAAAAATTACTTTCAAATACAAATTTCTATTCATTACCAGTTTCTTTAGAGATTCAGACGATTCATCATAGCCACAATTTCCCTCATCTGGTGCATTAATTCCCGTCAATCTTACTAACTGCCTTTCTGTAGTTTCAAAAGTATCACCATCAATCACTCGTAACGCCCGATAACTTGGCACCACAATTTTATTATTAATTGTTTTAATGGACCAAAACGCACCACTAGCCAGCAGTGCCGTTGCTCCCACCACCACCGCTTTTCTCCAATTTCCCTTATTACCTTTTTTAATATAAGTTTTCTTTGTCACAATTAATTATAATACTCCATGGATCTAAGTCAGTACCCCCACCAACTCGTCCGACTCACAGTCAATGAAATGAAATCGTTAAAAGCCAAAAAAATCGGTGACACTTTTTTTCATGCCAATCTACAACATTCAAACTCACCCAAAAGTCTTTCAAAATTCAAACATTACTTTGCTACCGAAATCAAACAACACGGTAGTGTTCAATCCCACACAGAAACATTTCCTGTTTTAAACCATAATGATATTATATTTCTCGAATTAATTGATATCAAAATCGACATTCCCGTTAAAAATCTCCCAACAGAAACTAAAGATTATTTATTAGAAAACAAACTAGGTTTATTTGAATCTCTTTGTGACAAATATTGCCCCGTCCGTTCTCTCACCCCAGATCAGATATTATCGATGAATTGTTTTATCCGCCAGTTCAAAATAATCCATTATATGCTAAAATAAAAGCCGTAACTCTGGCTCCATCGTCTAGTGGCCTAGGACTCCTGGCTTTCATCCAGGCAATCGTGGGTTCGACTCCCACTGGAGTCACAAATGTCGTTATAATGACTCTGTGATCTACATTTTCCACGGCGATAATATTGAAGGCTCGCGCCAAGCGCTCAACCTTGCTGTCGACAAACTGGTCAATACCCAAAAGCTTCGCCTAGATGCTAAGGAGGTTGAGGTTGAAAAAGTAAACCTGTTTTTGAACAGTCAAGACATGTTTGGTGGCCCCCGGGCGCTTATTCTGACCAATTTCTTTTCCGCTCACAAAGCAACCCTAGACAAACTCGTCAAGCTTATACCCCAGGCCCAAGTTGATGTTTATATCTGGCAAGACAAACCACTTTTGGCTACCCAACTTAAACAATTCTCCCAGGCCAAAGTTATTTTGTTCAAAGCCGACAATTTGCTTTACAAGTGTCTCAACCTGGTTCAACCCGGTAATCTCAAATCCTGCCTACCTATTTACCAAAAAGTCATCGACAAAGGTCTCTATGATCTATTTCTCTACCTCCTCAAAGGCAACCTC
>JAGORQ010000038.1 GCA_018062705.1 Candidatus Shapirobacteria bacterium | reverse complement strand
CTCCAAGGGAACATTTAAATAATTAGCCCAAAAAGTGCCGTTTTTAGGTGAAAAGTCATTTTTTTACTTTAGTGTTTCGATGATATTTTCTGGCGAATAGTTTTTCAATACCCAATTGGCACTTGCCAAATCACCTTTGTCTAAAAGTCGGTTGATAACATATTGATAGTCTGTTTTAAGGTCGATTTTGGCGATATCGACATCCCAAAAGTACTTAGCGATTACGGATCTGTCCATACACTATATTATATCAATTTGTCAGGGCGAATAGGGGCGGTAGGAAATATTTATTTGCGTTTTATAACCGCGGAAATTATTTCCGAACTCCAGAGTAAAATAGTTCGATTGGTGGTAAAAGTTAGCCCTTTGTTCGGCATGGTTTCAAAACCAAGATAAACAATTTCTAATTGACGTCGTCGGGCTTCCTTGATAGCTGGTTGTAGGTCGGAATCAGAACTACACAATATGACCGACTGATATTTTTTGTCGAAAGCCGATTTGACCAAGTCAACAGCAATTCGAACATCGACGCCTTTTTCTTTGAAAACTACTTTGCCTTTGTCGCCGGTCTGTGGTCTAACATGGCCGGCGATTAAAAATTGATAACCGTTTTTTTCTAGTTTGGTTTTTAAGGCTCGTTGCTTGTTGACAAGCAACTTGGAAACCTTTTCGGTTTCGGGTGTGACTTGCAACTTGGCGGAGTAATATATTTTGTCGACGAGATTAAAATTCTTCAGGGCGCCGGTAAATAGTTTTGAAAAATCGATGTCGGTGATCGAATATTTATGTTTATCAAATCCATTGTCGTAAATTACTTTTTCAATATAATGCCGGAGATTTTCACCGTCAATAAACAGTGCAGATTTGTTTGATTTCATAACTAATTATGACACAAAAAAACTCCGGCGGGCTTGCGCATGGCCGGAGCGTTGATTGAGAGTATTGTACTAAAAACCTGAGTCAATTGTCAAGGTGAATAGGGGTGGTAAGAGAGATTGGATTGGTAAGACACTACTTGTATACTTTTGATTTCCCAGAATGGCTACCGATATTTAGTACTAGGATGATCAATCGTTCGTTTTCATCATATTTCCAAATAATACGTATATCACCATTAACACTTGAGCTCCAAGCATCTCCAAATTTCAACGCGTCTACTTTATGTGTCTTGAGTGTTGGGTGGTGTGGATCGAGAGAAAGTAACTCGTGAATTTTTAATAACCTTAGTTTTAATTGCAGATTCCTTTTTGTTATTTTAGCTAAATTGGCTTCATAGGAACGAGAAAAGACCAACTTGTATTGCATTTTTAGACACTAAAAAACTTTTTAACTTGCTCATTATTGTTCATATCAACTTCAGTGTACTCCCCATTTTTTATTTGTTCCAGAGCAACACCCACTTCGGCTGACTCTTCGGGTGACAGTTTTTCGACAAAATTGGCAGGGAGAGACACTTCAAACGGAAGGGCATTTTTTATGATAATTTGACTAAAAAGCATTTTAATTGCTTGAGATGGGGTCATACCTAATCGAGACAAAATTAGACTAACATTATTTTTGGTGTATGAATCAATTCTTACCTGTAGATACTCTTGTGGTGTTTTAACAATTTTTTGTATTGTTTTCATAATGTATTGTAGTGTGTTTGCAGTAGTTTGTCAAGCAAAACTAGGGTGAATAAGGGCGGTAGGAGAGATTGGATTTGGCCCAATTAATTAATTTGATGGTGTCGCCAAAGCGGTCGTCGGAGCGGGTGACAACACTGATTAATTCGTGACCATTTAAGTCAATTAGGGCAACAAAAGATCCGCCAGCATCGGGTGTCCAACCGGTTTTGAGACCGCGGATTTCGGGGACAACATCTAAAAGTTCGTTGGTAGATTCGAGCTGATGAATTGACTTGCCGGTAATATCGGCAACAGTTATTTTTTTATTTTTGACGGTCTCTCTGATGACTGAGTTCCTGATGGCCAAACGGCCAATTTGAGCCAAATCGATGGCGGTGGAGTAATGGGCTGGATTATCAATACCGTCGAAATTGGTGAAGTGGGTACCTGCGAGCTGGTATTTTTTGACTAAATTGTTCATTTCGGCGACAAAACCAGATACTCCGTTTTGGTGATGATTAGCCAAATTGTAGGCAG
This sequence comes from Candidatus Shapirobacteria bacterium, assembly GCA_018062705.1. Classification (GTDB taxonomy): domain Bacteria; phylum Patescibacteriota; class Microgenomatia; order UBA12405; family UBA12405; genus JAGORQ01. The sequence goes on along the minus strand of JAGORQ010000038.1, from coordinate 4,173 downwards.
CATCATTGGCAGAATATATCAAAAGAGCGGTAACTAAGGACTTGACGGTAATTTTTTCGCCGGTGACTAGTTCCATAACTTTGCCGTCAGAATAGGTGGAACCAATAGTAATCACCTCGTCGAGTGGGTAGATATTGAGCGCGGTAAGCGCAGTGGCTAATTTGGTGGTAGAAGCTGGATAAATACGTTCATTTTGGTTTTGGCTAAGCAATACCTGGTTGGTGGCTGTATCAATAAGAACATAACTATTGGTGAGGAGACTAGGCTTTGGTGCCAGTTTGACAACCGGAGTGTCGGGGTGATGAAAATCAGAAAAAAGCAGGGTGGACGATTCGGCCCGGGCTCCGGGTGATAAACGCAAACCCCAAACAGTTAAGTTGAGTAACGAAAGTAGGACTATACCGGCTAGAGTGAGAACCAAAAAAGTATTGCGGTGTGGCTTAGACTTTGGCATTTGGTTTTAACTGTAAACCAACATCGTCGAGTTGTTTTTGATCAACGACACTGGGAGCATTCATTAACAAATCAACACCGTTGCTACTGAGAGGGAAGGCGTAAATATCGCGGATGTTGGCTTCGTCGAGCAATAACATCAAAAGTCGGTCGATACCGATGGCCCAGCCACCGTGGGGTGGAGCACCAAAGTGAAAAGCGGTGTACATACCACCAAATTTGCGGATAACTTCATCGCGACCATAGCCGACCTTTTCAAAGGCCTTGACCATGGTTTCTGGCTCGTGGTTGCGAATGGAGCCGGAAGCAAGTTCAAAACCATTGAGGGTTAGGTCGTACTGCATTGATTCGATAGTTAATGGATCCTGAGTGTCGAGAGCCTCAGCTCCTCCCTTGGGCATCGAGAAAGGGTTGTGGCCAAAATCGAGCTTGCCTTCATCGTTCATTTCATAAAACGGAAAACCAGTTACCCAGGCAAACGATAATACGTTTTTGTCCTTAAGATTGAGTAAATCTCCTAAGACATTGCGTATATGTCCTAAAACTTTGTTGGCCACCGAGAGTTTGTCGGCAACAAAAAAGAGCATATCGCCAGCCGAAGCACCAATTTCTTTGATTAATTTTTGTTGTAATTCGGGAGATAAAAATTTGGCTACGCCAGTTTCTAGGCCTGTTGCCGTAACTTTGGAGTAGGCCAACCCCCTACCACCTTTGTCTTTGGCGTGAGATTCTAACGAATCAATTTGGAGCTTGGTAAAGGTGGAGGCGCCGGTAGCTACAATAGTTTTGATGGCCTCCGCGGAATTGAAAACATTAAATTCGGTTTGATTTTTTAGTAGAGCGGTAACGTCGTGAAGCTCCAAACCAAATCGAATATCCGGCTTGTCGGAACCGTATTTGTTCATCGCTTCGGTATAGGGAATCCGGGGGAAGGGGAAAGTAGCAATGGTTTTTTGGGGGGCAACGACAGCCACAGTGTCTTTCATTAAACTCTCGGCCACTGCAAAAATTTGATCTTGGGTCGGGAAACTCATTTCAATATCGATTTGATAAAACACGCCGGCATGACGATCAGCTCGAGGATCTTCGTCGCGGGCGCAAGGGGCAATTTGAAAATAACGGTCAACACCGCCAACCATTAATAATTGTTTAAATTGCTGGGGGGCTTGGGGGAGAACAAAAAATTTGCCTTTGTGGATGCGAGAGGGAATTAGAAAATCGCGGGCACCTTCGGGAGAAGTGGAGGTGAGTAGCGGGGTGATGATTTCGGTAAAGCCGTTTTGGTCCATCCAATTGCGGACTGCCAAAATATATTTGTGTTTGGCTTTGATGATATTTTGGAGACGGGGGCGTCGCAAGTCGAGGTAGCGATATTTGAGACGGAGGGATTCGTCTAGCTCGGTGCCATCGGAGTCGAGGGGGAAGGGTGGAGTGTCGGATTGGTTGATGACAGAAATTTTTGTTGCTTTAATTTCGACTGAACCGGTGGGAATTTTTGGATTGACTGCTTTGGGGTCGCGAGCAACCACCTCACCTTCAATTTCGACAACCCACTCTTTACCAATATCGATTTTTTCGGAAGTGACTACTTGAACTGTGCCAGTCCAGTCGCGGATATCTAAAAAATTTAAGCCACCATGGTCGCGAAAATTGCTGACCCAACCATTGATAATGACGGTTTGACCGATATATTTGGTGACATCTTGGATGTATGTTCTCATTATTTTAAACCCCTCTCGGCTTCGCCGTTTCTCATCGCTGAAGCGATATCTTCGACCCTTTGACGAAAGGGAGAACCATTAATGTGTTATGTTAGCAAATTTTCCGAGTAAATTGAATTGGGGGTTAGGAAACTAACTCGAAACATCGAACTGTTACCATATCCGATTGTCCGTAAAAAGATTCACTACTTAGAATTTTGGCTTTGCTCGGTTCCACAAAAGTGCCAATTAGTTCGGTTCTTCTGGGGAGAGGAGCATCGATTTCTTCAATACTAATCCGAGCAAGTTGACTGGTCGGGGTTATTTCGACAACTCTATATTTACTTATAGACGGACCGCCTCTGCCAACTGTGGTGGAGATAGCTAGAATACTATCGTTGGATACTACTATGAATTCGGGCATGGTTATAAATCACAACCTCCTTATTAACTCTGCTTGAATTTCAGTTGGAGCGCCGGTTGGGGAAATGGTGAATCTTTTTTTGGTGCCAATAACTAGATTTTTACTGTTGTTTAGGGCAATCCAATTTTCCTCTATCGGTATTACAGCTTTTCCTGAACGATAAAAACTTGCTGGAAATTTATCATAAGTTTTTGCATCTTCATCGTAGATAAATATCCCATTTTCAGAAGATTGCCTGGCAACATAAGCCAAATTAATTTGAGTTACTGGTACGAGATTTCTGCCGTCGAAGGCTTTGTGCGGACCTCTTAGGCCAATACCCATAACAATCTGGTAAAAAGTGAAAACTTCACGATTGGGGTTTTGAAGGTTTGGCTGCAATACTGTTTTTAAAATTTGACCACGAGCTATTTCTATATTATTCCTACTTGTATTTGAAGCACCCATTCCGGATTGTAGCACTTTTTATTTTGAAGTAAAGATTTATGGGATATTGATTTCTTTAATTATCAATTGTGGAGTTTGGGTGTTGTTCCATTCGTTAATCGATAGGGTGGCGGTGAGATCGATAGTATCGCCGATGTTTAGGATTTTATCGAGTTCGCCTTTTTTAAATCCCACACCAACAGCTTCGCAGTTAGGCGGGCAGGCCAATATTAACTTAAGATGGTCGCCGGTGGTACCGAGAAGCTTTTTGGAAACTATTTTTAAATTTTTAAATAAAAATTGGGGTTCGGGATTGTCGATACCAAAAGGGGCCAATTTATTTATTGCCTTAATATTGGTAATATTGACCGCTGATAAATGCATTTCGGCATCCTGATAAATATGAGGTCTAAGCTTCACCTTGGCTAGCTTTTTGTTTAAATATTTAGTTAATTTAGTTTTTAGCTGGGGAATATTACTGGTTTTGATGGAAAAACCGGCGGCGCCGGCATGACCGCCGAGATCGACAAACAAGTCGGAAAATTCGCGAAGAACCTCGATAATATTTATTTCGGGAATGGAGCGACAAGAACCCTTGGAAATATTTTCGGTTTCGGCGATGACGATACTGGGGAGATAATATTTTTCAGTAAGACGACCAGATAATAAGCCGATGATACCCGGATTGAAGTCGCCCGAGACAATGACAATACGATCAGTATGGGCGGATGGCAATCCGCCCTTACGGATGTTTGCCTCGGCAATTTCCAGCGAATCTTTTTGAAGAATTTGACGATCTTGATTGTAGGAGTTGAGAGATTGGGCGTATCTGGAGGCATGAAGCGAATCGGTGGAACAGAGAAGTCGGAGGGCATCAGTTGGGTCGGCTAGACGACCAACGGCGTTGATGCGGGGACCAAGAAGAAAACCCAGGTCGTAGGCGGAAAGTGGATATTTAGCTTGTGAAACTTGAATAAGCTTTTTAATACCGGGAGATGGATTTAAATTAAGCGATTGAAGACCATGAACAACAATTGAACGATTAGTGCCGGTTAATGGCAAACAGTCGGCCACAGTGCCGAGAGCGGCCAGGCCGAGATCGGCATTTTTATCAAATTCGCGGGCGAGAAACCAGCTGATGGAGGAACCGGAGAGGGAAGTGGTGTGAAC
>JAGORQ010000015.1 GCA_018062705.1 Candidatus Shapirobacteria bacterium | reverse complement strand
GGGCTAAGGATGCTCAAAAAATTCAAGACATGGGGGCGATGAAAAATGCTTTGAGAATTTATTATAATGATGTCCAGGCCTACCCAACTGGATCGGGGGTGACGCTCGGCACTGGCTTTACAGGTTATATGACAACAGCCTCCAATTTAGGTTATGTTTATAATTATTACCAAACAAATTCTGGTGATGGATTTGTACTGTGTGCAAACTTGGATTCGGGTGTGGGCAGTGATGATATTGACTCGCAAAGAAAATGCAACACTGCCGGTTTGGGTTTTGGAATTTGCGGTTTGTCGGCAGGGGCTACTGGCGATAAAGTGTATGCAGTGTGTGCAAAGTAAAAAAAGATATATGAAATAAGATTTAAGATTTAAGAATAAGACAAAAACAGTCTATAATTAAATTATGAAAAAGAAAAATGGGTTTACTCTCTTTGAGCTGATGGTATCGATTTCGATTATTGGTATTTTGACAGCACTGGCAATTGTGTCGTACAGTTCATCACAAAAAAAGGCCAGAGATGTGCGTCGGATGGAAGATATGAATGCAGTCCAAAAGGCGGCCGAACAGTATTATTCGATAAATAGTGCTACTTATCCGACAGCAGCTTTGTGGGCCTCTGGCCAGGCATGGACGGTGGCTGGATCAACAGTGTTAGAGTCTTTTCCGACTGATCCAAAAAATTCTGATCCTTATCTTTATAGTAAATATGTGAGTGGTTGGCAATTGCCACCAAACTCGACAGGGTTTTGTTTTTGCATTCAATTGGAGAACGCAATTGGGAATGCGAGTGCCACCAACTGTACTTTTGTAAATGGAACCGGGCAGTACTTTTGTATTAAGAATCAACAGTAAAAACGTAATACGTAAAACGTAAAACGTAAAAAATTATAAATTAATAATTAGAAATTGATTAAAAAATTTAAATTAAAAATTAAAAATTGCTCCGGTGGTTTTAGTTTAATTGAATTGATTGTGGTGATAACGATTATTGCGGTGTTGTCGACAGTAACCTTGCTGAGTTTTGGGAGTACAAATAAAAAAGCTAGAGATTCTCGTAGAATTTCTGACCTACAAAAGGTGGCTATTGCCCTGGAAATGGCAAAGCAAATTGGTAGTACTTATCCGGCTTCAAACGGAAGTCAGCCGATAGGTTTGGTACCAACTTATCTTCAAATGTGGCCAACTGATCCTAAGGGGTATTCTTTTTATTACACATCACCAACAGCTTATACATACACCTTGAGTGCTTATGTAGAAGATTCTGCCAACGCAACCGGATCATATGGAAATAATTGCGGGGCACCCGGAGTGTGTAATTATCAGATAACAAATCCCTAACTAATTTTTAATTTAAAATTTTTAATTTTTAATCAATGATTAAATTAAATAATTTTTAATTATAAAAGTTAGATAACTTTGTTTTTAAAAATTAAGAATTAGAAATTGAATAAAAATTTTAAAATTCTAATGAATAGATTGCTTCTCCGCCAACTGGCGGATCGCAATGACGCACAAGGTTTTAGTTTAGTTGAATTGATGGTGGCGGTGTCGATTTCGATTGTGGTTATGTCTGGGCTGGCAGTGTCGGTGTCTAGCTACTTTGCGAAAGAAAAAATGAAACTGGCTACAAGTGAATTGGTGTCGATGATAAATTTGGCTAGAAGCATGGCGGTAACTGGTCAAGTCACTAGCGGTTTTACTAAATTGGATTATGTGGCGGTAACCCTCTCGGCAACGGGTGTGGTATCAGCATTTCCGGTTAATAATATTTCGGGGACAGGACCTAGTTATTTTTCAAAAGACATTTCGGCACCTGAAGTGACGGTCACACAAATAAATTTTGGAACTTTGCAATTTGCTTCTGGTAGTGGAAAAATTGTAGGTAAAGACCTGTCGCCTTTATTCACAAGTTATCCGGTGGCGCCAAACTTTAATGTGGGCATTACTTTATCCTCTGTGGAAAATTCTGGTACGAGTCAGATTGTAATTGGACCGCTTGGGACAGTTGCTGTAACATCTAATTAACCGTTTATCATTTTTCATTTATCATTAATTATAGTAGGTATGAGTAAAGGGCAAAGTTTGATAGAAGTCATTTTTTCGGTGGGGTTGATTGTGATGGTGGTGACAGGTGTAGTGGTGTTGATGGTAAATTCATTGGCTGCCAGGACAAAAGGTTTTGACCGAAAAAAAGCGGTAGAGCTGGCACAGGTAGTGATGGAGGGTATGGTTCAGCAAGAAGCTACAGATGGGAGTGAGTTTTGGGATTTAAACTCAAATTATTGGTTGACAAATAACTCAAAAACCCAAACGAACAGTAATTATAAAGGTTATACTTATGTTGTGGATATTGTCCAATTTAGCGGTAATGGTTGTAGTGCTATAAAATTTGAATGTGCGACTGCTTCCGTAAGTGTAGGTTGGAGTGGGTCAGCAACCACAGATAAGTTTAGTAGATTTTTCTCAAGAAAATGAGACGTGGTTTTACCTTGATCGAAATAATTGTGGTGGTGGGGGTAATCGGCTTGATTATGGCGGCAGTAACCTCAATTTTGATTAATACAACTAGGGCGAAAACCCGAATTGAGTTGACTGATGCTGTAGAGGCAAGTGGAAACTTGGTAATGAGTCAAATAAAAAATGATGTGTTTAATGCTTTGGGTGAAGGAATGACCTGCCCGTCAACCGGGACAAATACGATTTCTTTTGTAAATGTGGGCGATGGTGAAGTGACGACACTTAGTTGCTATGAAGGTCAAAAAATTGCCTCAGAATCGGCAAAAGGGAATTACGATTTGACGAGTGCTGATGTGGCCGTGTCAGGGTGTAACAATTTTGTGAGTTGCGATTATTATGCTGGAACAACCGATAAAATTTCTAAAGTTAAATTCACTTTTGGATTAACTGCTGGCCAGGTGGCCGAGGGTGGTGAGCATTTTGTGAGTCGAAAATTTCAATCTGATGTGGTGACTAGAAATTAGACACGTGGTATTATTTGTTCACACTTTTATGTCTAAATATATAGTAACAGGTGGTAAACCGTTGAAAGGTGAAGTGTTTATTCGGGGGGCAAAGAATGCAAGTTTTAAGCAAATTATTGCTTCATTATTGACTGATGAAGTGGTTGAACTAACTAATATTCCGCAAATATCTGATGTGAGAATTACTCGGAGTATTGCCGAGTCGATGGGGGTTGTTTTTGAGGAAGTGGGAGAGCATGGTTTGGCGATAAACGCCAAGAAAATAAGTTGTTGCGAAGTGCCTAGTGGTGCCGGTGAAAAATCAAGAACTTCATTTATTTTTACTGGTCCACTCTTGGCTAGAAATGGGGAAATTACCTTCCCTTCCCCGGGCGGGGACAAGCTAGGTGATAGACCGTTGGATAGGTTGTTTGATTGTTTGAGGCAGATGAATGTAGTAGTGACAGAAGTTGACGGTGGCTATAAATTAACTACCAGTGAGCTGAGAGGCACGGATTATACTTTTGTTAAACCATCACATACTTCGACTGAAGTGGTGCTGATGACAGCAGTAATGGCTAAAGGTAAGACAGTGATTCGGAATGCTGCTTGCGAACCAGAGATTGATGATTTGATTGAATTATTAAACGATATGGGAGCAAATATTGTTCGTGACACAAATAACTTATCGACAATTTTGATTGATGGGGTGGCAAAATTACATGGTGCCCAACACCAAGTAATTTCTGATCGAAACGAGGCAGTAACTTTCGCTTGTGCGGCGCTGAGTACTAAAGGTTCGGTGAGTATTTTGAGAATTCAACCGAAAATTATTGAAAAGTTTTTGACTACCATTGAAAAAATGGGAGCAAAGGTTAACCGGGGGAAGGATGAGGTGGAGGTTCGCTGGGTGGGACCATTAAAAGGTGTGTCAATTGAGACCGAGCCGGAGCCAGGATTTATGACTGATTGGCAGGCGGTGTTTAGTTTGGTATTGAGCCAGGCAGTGGGAGTAAGTCAAGTCATTGAACGAATTTATCCTCAGCGATTCCAACATATTGCAATGCTTAATCAGATGGGGGCAAAGACCCAAATGTTTCGGCCGGCAGTCCCCCACCCCGAGAGTTATTATCACTTTAATCCAGAAAGTGACCGGCCTGAATTTATGCATGGGGTAAAAATTTACGGTCCAGCCAAACTCAAACCAGCTAATTTAAAAGTGAATGATTTACGCGCTGGCGCTACTGCCACCTTGGCGGCTTTGACGGCAAACGGTCAGTCGGTGATTGAGGGGGTAGAATTTATTGAACGGGGGTATGAGAAATTGGCGGAAAGACTAAAAGCTCTGGGAGCGGAGATTGAGTATATAAAAGTATAATAGTTTAAATCTCAAAACCTAAATTCTAAAGAAATTAGTTGGGGCAGTCTTGGGATTTGGTGTAGCCGGCACTGATTACATCAACTACTTTTTTAATGGTAAGCAATTTCTTTTGAGCAATGAGCGCTACCGATAGAGCAACCAGTATGACAGATAAACCAACTAGGCTTTTGGTTATAAATAATTGTAATATATTTTGGTTTGACATAATCGTCTCATTTTGAGACGATAAAGATATATGAATGAGACGATAAAGCTGACTCCGAGGCAAAGATCGATATTAAGTGCTCTGTCTGAACATGATCGAATGTCGAGAGACGACATTTCTAGCTGGATTAAGAATTCATATCCGGTGTCCAAGGCGACTTTGGCTAGGGATTTGGAAGATTTGTTAATTGCCGAAAATATTAAGGCAGAAGGTAATGGTCGGAGTCGGGTTTATTTGCTGAAGACAAAACATCCATTATTAAAACCAGTTGACTTAAATTTATATTTTGAACTTGAAGCAGACGAAAGAAAGAATATAAATAAGTGTTTCCAAATAATGGTATTGGAAAGTATCACCGGATTATTTAGTGATGAAGAAAAAAATAAGCTAACTAAGGAATATCGGTCGTTTGGAGAAGTTAAAAAAAATATGGATAGGACTATTTTGGAAAAGGAACTGGAAAGATTTGTAATTGAATTAGCTTGGAAGTCGTCAAAGATTGAGGGGAATACTTATACTTTACTTGAGACAGAGACATTGATTAAACAAAATCTGGAAGCCAAAGGTAGAAGTAAACAAGAAACAGAGATGATACTAAACCATAAATTAGCTTTTAAATTAATTTTGGATAATTTAGTAGACTTTAAAAAACCTAAATTAAATGTATTGTTGGAACTACACAACGTATTGACCAAAAATTTAGAGATAACTAGTGGAATACGAAAAAGTGCTGTGGGAATTACAGGAACAAATTATCGGCCAATTGATAATGAGTGGCAAATTAGAGAAGCATTGGAAAAGCTAATTCTAGCTATTAATAGATCAGAATATCCACTGGAAAAAGCTTTAATTGCTAACAGTGTGGTAGCATATTTACAACCTTTTGTGGATGGAAACAAACGAACCGCACGAATGTTTTCAAATGCTATTTTAATGGCGAATGATTATTTCCCTTTGTCTTATCGGAGCGTGGATGAGAATGAATACAAGGAAGCGATGCTTTTGTTTTATGAAACAAATAATTTGTATCATGTTAAAAGATTATTTGTAGAACAATATCGATTTGCATTAAAAACGTATTTTGTGGAATAGGTTAGGACAAATTTTCAATACACATCTACTGTGTAACAAAATATTATAGGTTGACAATTGGGTAGGTTTTTGTGTATAATGGGGACAAATGAAAGCAAGATTTGGATTTAAAGAATTTGTCACTGTTCTTTCAACAATGGCTTTGGTTGCATGTACCGTTGAAGGAGGGTCTGCAAACACAGCACAGGTGGGCAATTTTAATAGGGATGATGTAAAGATACTTCCTTCAGATAGTCCTGATGTTCAGAAGTCAAAACAGCAAATTTCGGCTCAGTTGGACGTTCTGGTGGATAATTGTAAAAAGGTCGATGCCACAGCGCATGATGAAACTTTGGCTTATGTGGTCAAGGCAGATGGAAGTAGATTGCAGTTTGGTTTTTGTAAGGTCGGTGATGATTATGTTATGTTGGACAGTTACAGTGATGACGAAGTTTCTCAATCTGTCCAAAAACTCATAGTAGTTAGAGAAAATGCTGAGGGTATTTCTTATGGATATTATGATGACGACAATTCGTTTAAGGGAGTTTATTTGATCGATAAAAAACTTGGTATTGAATATGTTATTGATGATGGTGGAGAAATATCTATAGTAGCTGAAAAAGAAAAAAGTGTCTTTGCTGGCATATTTCATTCTGGTAAAGTAATTGTTGGTGAAGCTGCGCCGGCATTGACAGATACACCACCAGCGCCAACCGCAACTATAACTGCGGAAAATGGTAGCGTTATTCCAAGCACTGTGGGTGTACCAGCATCTAGAGAGACAGCTACCCCCCAGCCGACGGCAGAAACAAGTCCATACACATCAGACAATATTTTTAGAATCCCTACTAGGGAATCTGATATCCAAACTTTAGTTGAGGTCCCGAATCCAGTGACTGATGTCGATGGGTTTACTAGGGCGATGGAACAAGCTTTAGGGAGATTTAATGGAATATTGAATGGAGATTATAAGGGGGATGTGGTAAAACAGGGTCAAAATGGGGAGCTTGCCTTAAGTTCTGCTACAAATAGTGTTGTAATTACTGATGATTTACCTGTAATAGGAAGTGCTAGCTATAATTTGGGTAACGGAAAACAAGGCTTCTTATTGTTTGTACCTTTTGAAAATACTGACGGGTCAAGGTTTGCCTCTATAGTGATTGTTGATCCTTTCCAAACTAACCTAACACCTAAACAACAGCGTTCAAGTGTAGATATACTTAATGCTCTTAGTGTTGGTGGAGGTGTAATTCAGTTTGATCGATCAACAGATGCCTATATTGCTCTAGGGTATGGTGTAGATCAAACTATTACGTCAGCTATGACTGGAGATTTTACAAAATCCGTTTATTCAAACTACCCTACAGATGGTGCGCGGTATAGATCATTGATAGGTGGTGAAGTCTCAAGTGGAGGAACACAATCATTGCCGATTTTTACTTTTTTTTATAGCGGAATAAAGTAGGGTTCTGTTTTGGGTTGTGTGGTTGTGTTTTGATTTGTGGTGTGATTGAATTATTTAGTGAAAAAAAGTGAATGGGTTATTTATGGGCTAATTGTCTTGTTCTTGGTGGTGCTGGTTTGGTGGATGTGGCCAAAAAAAAACACCGGTAATGTTGTGGAAACAAAAAATAATACTGAGTCAGGATTTGTGTTTATGGGGAAAAGCGATAATTCAGTTAAAAATGAAGGTGGTTATGTGGTGTCGTGGGATTCAAAAACGGAAATATTAACCGTCAACGTAAATAATAAAAATAAAAAATATACAATATTGCCGGGAGGTACCAGGGTAATGATAGTTCAGTCACAGAACAAGGTGGGGTCAAAAGATTTGTATGTAATTGAAAAAGCTAAGCAACCATTGCACTGGCAACAAGCGTTTTGTCCTAATGATGCGGTGTCCATTTTTACTGATTCGGCGGGCAAAGTGACGACAATTATGAATACTGGTTATCGAGCCTGTGGCTTTAAGGAGGTTTTAAAGTGAATCGACAGATAATTCGTTATTACTGGACAGCACTCTGCTTGGTTTTGGGAATTGCCTACATGATTGGTAATACGTCGGTTGATTACCGGATAAATGCTCAATATACTCCAACACCAGATCCTAACTCCTGTAGTTGTATTTATCAGTGTACTGACGCGAACCTTTGTTTAGCTTCAGTGACTTGTAGAAATGGCTTTGGAGATTTATGTGGAAATATAACATATAATGTTTCCAATCTTAGTTGTTGTGCTGTGCCGACGGGGACGACGGCGTGTAATGCCTTGGTTTGCTATCCTATGGACTCTGGCTTGGGTGGATGTCCAGGTGGAAGTGGTAGTTCTGATGACTGCGGTGGAGTAAGTTGTAGTCCTTGTCCTGGATCAGAAACGCCAACTCCGGGCTCTGGTGGTGGTGCCACTAGCGCGCCAGTACCAACAACAATCCCTGGATGCACCCAAAATTGTGCTGCTCAGGCCTGTCGAGCCAACACTTGTACCAACCAAACTTGTCTCGGAACTTGCGGAGAATATTGCTATGGTACTTTGTCATCAACTTCATCAGTGGCACCGGTACTGGGAACACCTTTGAATAACGCTAATATGCCTGTGGGTACAGTAACTTTGAGGTGGGGTGCGCCTAGTAGTTGGGGGACATGTCCAGGAACACAGACTTTTGATTTGTGTGTCTCAACTAGTAGCTCATCCCCTTGTACTACCGGGGTGGCAATAACCGACTTGCCCCCAAGTCAATTGAGTTATGATTATACTTTTTCGACACCGGGGACATATTATTGGGAAGTGGTGGCAGATAATGGCACTGGCTTGCCAGCGACCGCCTCTACAGTTTATACAATTGTGATTAATGAATTACCTGCATTGTCGTCACTGACTTTATACAACTCGCACAATATTCAGGTCCCTTGGGATGTGGGGGTGGGAATTAGCGGTCGAGGGCAAATTCAAAATAGTCTATTTACTTCTGATTCTAGTCCGAGAACGGTGGTTTACAGTTTTGATATTAGTGATGCTAATGGCTGGTCGGATATTACAACAGCTCAAATGAGCTGGAATGGTAACGTTGACAATTTGACTATAAGTAATGGCAGTGGGGTAAATGCAAAGGCTAAGGCAACAATAAATTATCCAAACAGTGCCAATGACGATGGGCTTTATCCAATTAAAATTAGAATGGTTGATGGAGGTGGTGACACAGGTTGGTTTGATACTGGCTATTATTTTAAAGTTTGGGATGGAGTGGTGACGGTGACCGGGATAATGTATGACAGTAGTGCGGAGTCTTTGGGGGCGGTGGCATCTACCGGTGCAGGATTTACGGTGTTGGCCCCGCCGGACATGAATTTTACCTCGGTGGGAGTGACCAATTTCTCCAGTGGTACTGGATTTACGGCTCCGGTTATTGGTGCCGGATCACCAGGGGTACTGTCCGGAGTCTTAACTGGGACTTTGACTGGAACAACACTAGTAGCTACTGTTTCAGGGTCGGTTAGTGGAGGCAGCATAACAGGGGCTTTGGCAGGAACAACTCTTAATGGAACTGTGGTGGGTGGGGTGCTGGTGGCGACAGTTAATGGAACTGTGAATGGGACAACTTTGAGTGGGACCGTGACAGGTACTGTAACTGGTGGTGGGGTGGTGACAGCTAATGTTTTGGGAACTTTGGGTGGGTCAGCGATATCGGGGACACTTACTGGGAGTGTGGTTGGAGGAGTTGTGACAGGCAATGTGAGTGCGTCAGTGACGGGGGCATCGATTGGTGGAAACACTTTTACTCTAACCTTAAATTGGGGTAATAACTATTTGGTGACACCTAATGCAAGCTTGGCTGGGAGTAATGTAGTGACTCGTTGGACCGATGTTGGTGCTGGCACAATAAACTCCGGTCCCCAAAGAATTGTTGATTTAACAACGGTAGATCCTTATTTTTCGAATGTCGATTTAAAAATCGATTTTTCAGCAGTGAGAAATCAGACACCATGGTATCAAGTGTTTGGCTCTGGTTTAAATGCTTCCGGAACAATTGGTAACATGATCCCGGTGACTTGTGGCATCGATCCCGGTTGTGATCCGGCAATTGTAGTAGAAACATCGGCTGGTGAGGCAAATAATGGAATGGTGTCAGCAACAACAATTACAAATAATTCAGGGTGTAGCATAACTGATCCGGCATCGAGTTGTAAGTTTGGTTTGCCCAACAACTGGTATCGTCAAAGTAATACCTTGTTGGCTAAAGATAATCTTAACTACTCATTTTTTTATAATAAATATTTTGTGGGTCTGGGTTTAGGAACTACTTTGGCCTCAGGTGCCAAAATGTCTACCATATCAGGGATTGGTGGAACCGGGGTAATTTTTGTAAATGGAGATTTTACGATTGATACTGATAATACGCTAACTGTGGGTAAATCCTTGGTAATAATCGCTAAAGGGACAATTAGTATTGACCAGAGTGTGAATGCTGTGGCCGGTGTATTTATGGCAGATGGTGGTATATCGGTTACTGGTGATGGGACAATGTTAACTGTGGAAGGTTCAATGTTTTCATCTGGTGGAAATATTAGATTAAATCGTGACTTGGGTGGGACAAGCAACAACGTTAGTCCGGGTGTTAAGATAGTTTATCGACCTGATTTGGTGCTAAATTTACCTGGTCCGATGTTAAAGGTTTTGTCGAGTTGGAGGACGGGACAATGAGAACAAATTTTCAATTTTCAATTTTCAATTTTCAATCAATTTTTAAATTTAATAATTTAAAAAACATAAAGAAGTTGCAAGACGGCGGTGAATTGGGGCAGGTGGCGTTGATAGTGTTGTTGGTGTCGGCGGTGGTGATGACAATCGGATTTTCTGTATCAAAAAAAACGGTGGTAGACACAAAAATAGATTCTGATGAGGAACAGTTGAAACAAGCGTTTAATGCGGCCGAATCAGGAATTGAATATTACCTAGGGACCGGGTCAACTAAATATACGGCCAGCGATAACAGTAATTCGGCTGATTTATCGGTTAGAAACATTGGTAATGGGTCAACTATTAATTTTGATCAATACAGTTTGAGTGGGTCGGATATTCAGTATTGGTTGGTGGCACACAATGTGGATGGATCGATTAATTATGGCTCTTATTATATGGGTAGCTCTTTGAGTTTTTGTATGCCGACTAGCTTTAATGGAGCAGTAAAAATTGACTATTTGTATAGAACAGGTGCTAGCAATTATTGGATAAGACGTTATGGTTATAACTTGGGGGCGAATACGGTTAATGGTTTTACTGATTTGAGTCCTCTGCCAGCTCAGGGAAATTGTCAGTCGAATTATCGAGAAATGGCCCTGACTACGCCACTAGGAGGGTCTAATGTGCCGATTTTGCTATCGATTAAACCAATTGGGGATGGTGGTAGATTCTATTTGTTGGGAAGTGGTAGCAACTTCCCAATACAGGGAGTCAATATTGCTTCAACAGGTCGAGTAGCCAGTGGGGTTAGTCGCCAAGTTAGTGTGGTGCAGACATATCATTTACCTGGGTTTTTGTTGGATGCGGTGACGACTTATGGAAATGTGACGAGTAACTAAAAAGAAATAAGATTTAAGATTTATGATTTACGAATAGAACAAAAACCTCTATACTGAATATATGACAGGACAAATAGGTATTGATGTAGGAGTGGGAAGCATTAAAATTGTTCAGGTATCAAAAGAAGGTGAGAAGCTGGTTCTGGGGGCAATTGGCGAAGCCAAGACCCCTCGAGTTGACTGGTTAAAAGGCGAAAATAAAAACAAAGCCTTAGTTGAAGTGGGGAATGCCATAAAAATGTTGATGTCAGACATGAAAATTAAAGCCAGTCAGGTGGTAGCTAGTTTGCCAGAAGACGAAGTTGTGTCTCGACTAGTTAGATTGCCCCCACTAAAAGATAGTGAGATTAAGGATGCTTTGCAGTTTGAGGCGGAGACTTTTGTCCCCTACCCTTTAAATGAGGTATCGATTGATTATGAAATATTGGAGCAAGATGAAGGTGGCCGAGTTACTGTTTATGCGATTGCTGCTCGGAATGATTTGATTCAGTCGTATATTAAACTTTTTAAGTCAGTTGGGTTGGAGCTGTTGGCTTTGGAATCCCCAGCTGTAGCAATACGACGGACTGTCGCTAGTTCAGTGTCTAAGGATGCGGCAATTTTGTTGATTGATATGGGGGAAAAATATTCTGATATCGTGGGGATAAATAAAGGCAACGTGTACTTTACTAGAGCTATGTCGGTGGGTGGAGACTCGTTAACTCGGGCTATTTCGATTAATTTAGGATTGGATATGGTATCGGCTGAGGAGTATAAAAAGGCCTATGGGATGAAGGCTAGTGAACTGGAGGGTAAAATTAAAAACTCTATTTTACCTGTATTTGCTAATATGGCTGAAGAAATTAGGCGAGCACTGGCTTCGTTTAGAGAGGATCAAGGAAAAGCAGTTGATTTGTTGGTGTTAAGTGGTGGTGGGGCAAATTTACCAGGATTAGCCGAGGAGTTAACCAGATTGTTGGGTGTAGAGGTACAGGTGATGCAACCATTTATTAATATGGATGTTAGTCGAATTACATTACCAATTGATTTAAACTCAGAAGGTTGTCGATTTAGTTTGGCAGCTGGATTATCACTTCGAGGATTAACCTAATGGCAGACAAAATGAACTTGAATTTGTTGCCGTCACAGGCAAGGTTTCAAGCTAGCAAAGTAAAACTAAAACTTAAGGCGCGGACGGTAATGGCGGTACTAGTGGTGGTCTGGATGGTGGTGATGGTAGGAACTTATACTGCTGAGCTAATAGTAAATGCTAGACTAAAGATGTTGACAAATAAAAAGAACTCGGCAATTGCGAGTGTCAATGCTATGTCGGAACAGGTAATGGTGAATCAGAATTTAAAGTATAAATCGAAACTGGTGGGGAAGGCGTTGAGTCAAAGATTTGAATATGGCAAGGCGTTTGAAAAAGTTAATAGTTTGTTTCCTGAGGGTATAAAGCTGACCAGTTTTGAATTGGAGTCTAGAGGGAATTTTAAAGTTTCAGGGACTACCCAAGGCAAAGAAAATGTAGATAAATTGGAAAGGTTGATAACTAATATTAACGAAGGTAACGATGAAAAATTTTCGTCTATTATGATGAACTCTTTGGCTGTTAAAGGCGATACTTGGAGTTTTGATATGGAGGCTAGGGTCAAATGAATATTGCTAAGAGTTTAACTATCCCTGATAAATTATTTGGAATTGACAGTGGATTGATTGTGGTTTTTTTGCCACCAATAGGGTTGTTTTTGTTGTTGTTGGTGATTTTTAATCTGTTGATATTTCCAAAATTTTCTGAGATTTCCGATATATATGCAAAGGCTAGTATAACTGAAAACGAAATGAATCAGGTGATTGCCAAAAGGAATTATTTATCATCTATTGATC
Source organism: Candidatus Shapirobacteria bacterium (assembly GCA_018062705.1). Classification (GTDB taxonomy): domain Bacteria; phylum Patescibacteriota; class Microgenomatia; order UBA12405; family UBA12405; genus JAGORQ01. The sequence continues at coordinate 12,502 of JAGORQ010000015.1, read as the reverse complement.
AAGAAGAGTTGATAAAAAATGAAAGATTTATTAGTAACTCTTTGTTGCCAGAAAAAAATTCTTACTTGTTGGTTAATATTATTAGAAAAATTGCCGATAAGTATGGTTTTCAGGTGGCTAGTTTTTTGATAAATTTGGGTGATGTAAAGAAAGAAGATACTGTTGTGACTGTTGATGCTGTGGCAAAGGTGCCAGTTAAATTGACTTTGGTTGGATCTAAAGCCCAATATTTGGACTTTGTGAACGGATTGGAAAAGAGCTTGCCACTATTATCAATTGATAATTTTAATATGACCGTGACAGGTGAGCAGGTAGCACTGGATTTGACTGTATCGTCATCTTATATTCAAGATAAGACGGCAGTAAACCCAAGTAAATTGTCGTTGGCGGATTTGACAATGACAAAATCCGAATCGGATTTGTTGAGTAGATTAAATGAAGAGTTTACCGTTGTTGAAAGCTTGGACATGGCACAGGCGATTTCAAATGGAAAAGGCTATACAAAATACGACCGAAAAAATCCGTTTAGCCCTTAACGTCTAAGACGTATTTGACGTTGGGAAATGACAAATTGAGAATGGTTCTGATCGATTTGATAATCCTACCTTCTTTGCCAATTAATTGACCAATCATTTCTGCGGGTGCAGTTACTTCAAGATGAAGCACACCGTCAATTTCAGTGCTGGTAATGACAATTTCGTCTGGGGTGGCAACTATAGCTTTAATGATGAATTCGGCGGCCTGTTGGAGAGTGGACATAATGACTAATTACTAATTAATAATTACTAATTAAAACAAAAATTATTCTTTTGCTTCAACTGGAGCCTCGGTCTCAGTAGTTTCGACAGCTTTGGCGGGTTTGACTTTGACTTTTTTGGGAAACTTTTCGGGGTTTAGGAGTTTGTCGACACCAAAAGCAAGCTGAGCGCCGTTTTTGAGCCATTTGGCAACCAGTTCACGATCGACGACCAACTCCTTGGTTTGAGGAGTATAAAAACCTAAATCGGCAGTAAATTTGCCATTAGCTTTGGTGCGAGCCTCGGCAACAACTATACGGAATGTTCTTTGGTGTTTTTTACCACGAGGTAAGAGTTTGATTTTGAGCATGGAGGAATTATAACAGAAAAACTCTAAATTCTAAAATCCAAATTCTAAAAAGACCAAAAAATACTTACACTTGTGATAGTTGAGTGGCTTTGGTTGCAGCATCTTCTTCGGCGCGTTGCTTGGAGTTGCCTGATCCGGTGGTAATTAATTTGTCGCCAATATAAACACCAACTTCAAATATCTTTTGATGGTCAGGTCCAGATTCGGAGATGACCTTGTAGTTTGGGGTAATCCCCTGCTTGGCTTGAGCAATTTCTTGGAACAAACTCTTGGGATCTTTGTAAATTTTTTGTTGTGATAAATTTTGAATGCTAGGTTCTAGGAATTTGGTTAAAAATTGGTCAACTGCCACCATGCCCGAATCAAGATAAATTGCCCCAATAACACTTTCAAAGCCATCTGCTAATATTGAAACATTTTGACGTCCACCATGAGTTTCTTCACCCTTACTCAACTTAATATAGTCACTTAGGTTAATTAACTTGGAAATATCGGCCAAATTCTCAGTTCTAACTGCCATAGAGCGAAGGTTGGTGAGATCACCTTCGGGGTATTGAGGAAAGAGGTGGAAGAGCTTGGCTGATGCCCATAATTCTAAAACAGCATCCCCTAAAAACTCGTAGCGTTCGTTTGATTCTAGCTTTAAAGCCTTATTTTCGTTGATGTATGATCGATGAATTAAGGCTTGCTCTAAAATTGCTGGGTCCTTGAATTTGATACCAATGTTTTTTTGGAGGTCGTTAAGTTGTGGAGTCATCTGATTCTTTAATGATACCGCCTAAGACACCATTGATGAAGGAGGCACTAGAATCGGTACCGTATTCTTTGGCGATTTCAATAGTTTCGTCAATGATTACTTTTGGGGGTGCTCCTTGAGTGAATTTTAATTCCCAAACAGCACAGCGAAGCAGGCTCAAATCGACTTTGTTGATTTTATTCAATGGCCACTTGGGGGCATGGATCTGAATAATCTCGTCTATCTGGGGAATTAATTGGATGATTTCGGCACCATTTTTGCTGTGAGGAAGTTCGTTGCCGACACCATAGGCGAAAACTGCTTGCATATTCTTGATTCGGCGTAGATGTCGAGGATCGGTGCTAGATTTCATTTACAACTATATCTGTTTACAGTTGGGACACTGAAAACCAGCGAGTTTGGGCTGGCCACAATGGACACAATTAATCGGTTTGGAAGTTTTGGCAACGACATGGGTCGCGCGGCGTTTACCTTGACGACGACTAGAGGGCCAATGTTTGGGTACTGCTGTCATATGGGGATAGTATAGCAAATTAATTACTAATTACTAATTACTAATTACTAATGAATAAAACGGTCATCCCTGCGAAGGCAGGGATCCAGAAAATGGAGCTTAAATAATATAGATTCCCGCCTGCGCGGGAATGACTGGAGAATGGAATGCGGGAATGACTTAACGGGGGACGATTTTAATTTAACGATTTTGTTTGGATGTTTGAAGAATGAGAGATTAGTTTATTTAGGTCAAAATGGGGATGATGGGTGGTAATGTCGACAAGGATTTTTTGGGCGGTGCTGATCAATTCGTAGTCGTTAAGTTGGCTAAGTTTGAGCGAGGGAAAACCATGCTGGATGGTGGAAAAAATTTCGCCTGGACCGCGAGTTTTGAGGTCAAATTCGGCAATTTCGAAGCCTTGATGGTGGGTAGTGAGGAATTGAAGGCGGGCCTGGCTTTTTTCGTTTTCTGACTCGGAAAAAAGATAACAATAGCTCTGATCACTCCCCCGTCCAACTCGACCCCGAAGTTGGTGAAGCTGAGCCAAACCAAAACGGTCGGCTGACTGAATAATAATGGTAGTTGAATTGGGGAAGTCAATGCCTACCTCGATTATTGGAGTAGAAACTAAGATTTGAATTTTATTTTTTTGGAAGTCGGCTAATATTTTTTGTCTATCTACTGTTTTAATTTTTCCGTGGATTAGGCCTAATTTGAATTCAGGAAAAATTTTTTGAAGTAAATCAAATTCGGCTTTGACTGACTTTACAGTGGTCAATGTCTCTGACTCTTCGATAAGTGGACAAACAATAAATGCTTGTTGTTTAGTGGTAGAAATATGCTTGGCTAGCCAGTCGTAACAACCGCTAATTTTTTGTTTGGGGACGGTGAATGTTTTGATAATTTGGCGGTTTTTGGGTAAGGTGTTGATACTGGAAAGTGACAGATTGCCCATGAGAGTTAGGCCGATGGTGCGAGGAATTGGGGTGGCAGTCATGGTTAGACAGTGAGGCGGTGAAGACAGGTCGGCCAGAAAATTACGTTGATCGACGCCGAATTTGTGCTGTTCGTCAAATATTACCAAACCGATTTTTGATGACAATTCAGTTTTTTGATAAATGGCGGAGTGGGTGGCGATAACAATTGAGTTTGGTTTGATTTTTTTGAGATCGATTTTGTGTTCGGCGGTTAGTAACTCAACAGGGATTTTGGGAAGTAATTTTTTGAAAGTAGAAAAATGCTGGTGGGCTAGAACTCCGGTGGGAGCGATTAGTAGAGAGATGGTTTTGTGATAATGAGTGACTAGGCAGGCCAAAAGCGCCACTATGGTTTTACCAGAACCGACGTCACCTTGAAGTAAGCGATTCATGGGGTTTTTGCTAGACAGGTCAGTATTAATTTCGTTCCAAGTTGTTAGTTGGTCGGCGGTTAACTCAAAAGGCAAAAATTTTATAAATTTAGTTATTTTAGTATTAATGATTGGGTTGGTTTTGAAAACGTACTGAGGAGTTTTGGTGGACCAGGATTTTTTTTGAAGTAATGACTGGGTTTGTAGGGCAAGAATTTCCTCAAGAGCTAGACGGTAACGGGCAACTTCGAGTGAAGAAAAATTGGTAGGGGCGTGAATTTGGCGGAGAGCATCGGCCCGGTCGACTAATTGGTATTTATCAATAATTTCTGGAGGTAAATGGTCGGGAAAGTTGTGAGTTAGTTGGTGTAGATGTGATTGGATGGTGTTGCGAAACCAGCTAGAGGGCAGCCCTTTAGTTTCAGGGTAAATAGCAATAATTTTGCCAGTATTGTTTAGACCGATGGCTGGAGCAATGATAGTTAAATGATTTTTGTAAAGTGAAGGAGTGCCGGCAAAACTGAGTTTTTGACCAACAATTAGTTTTTTGGACAGATAGGGCTGATTGAACCAGAGTAGCTCGATAGTACCAGAATCGTCGAAAACTACAGCCCGCTGGATATTTTTGTGACTGCGGGTGAAGATATTTTGAAAAGTTTTGACGTTGGCAGAGATGGTGATAGTTTCGTTGGCTTTGGCCTGGGAGATGGGAACGACTTTGGAAAAATCGAGGTAGCGAGACGGAAAATGATAAATAAGATCTGAGGGAGTGTTGATTTTGAGATGGGTAAGTTTTTCGAGGGTTTTGGGTCCGAGGCGAGGAATTTGGGAGAGAGAGTCCATGAGTTAGTTTATCAAGTTCATCAAGTTTATAAGGTTCGTCAAGTTAATTTGAACATGGTATATTTGAGTATGAGAATATTTGGTAAAAAAATTGGTCATAAAAGTATTAAAAAAGCGGTGTTGATTTTTGCGATTGTGGTGTTGCTACTATCAGGGTTAGTGCCGTTTTTGGGAACACTATAGATTTACAGCTTAAACTCTAAATTCCCTGCCTGCCGGCAGGCAGGGAAACTCTAAACTCTAAAAATAAAGAAAAAAAATGGATATAAAAGAAATTTATAGTAAATACCAACAGAAGATTAATTTAAAAAACTTAGGAGCAGAAATTGGTGGTGGGGTAGAAAAAATCAAAACGAAGTACAATAAAATTATGCTAAGTCGACGGTTTTGGTATTGGTTTTTTGCATCAGTGTTGGGCTTGACAGTATTGGGTGTGGTGGTGATTGTCTTTGTTTTTGTTTGGTTTTCCAAGGATTTACCAACTCCAAATAAAGTGGTAAGACGTGAGGGTTTTGCTAGTCGAATTTATGATAGAAATGGTGAGTTACTTTATGATTTATATAAAGATGCCAAGAGAACGCCAGTTGTATGGGAAGATTTGCCTGATTCCATTAAAAATGCCACGATTGCGGTGGAGGACAAGGAATTTTATAAACATCAAGGATTTGATCCGTTAGCGCCTTTTAGAATTGTTAAAAACATATTTTATTTTCATAAACTAACTGGTGGTTCAACACTAACTCAACAATTAGTAAAAAATGTATTGTTGACCTCTGATGTAAGTGTGACTCGAAAAATTAAGGAATTTATATTGTCGGTGCAAATTGAAGCGAAATATAAAAAAAGTGAGATATTGTTGATGTATTTAAATGAAGCACCTTATGGTGGGGCGGCCTGGGGAGTGGGGACAGCCTCTCAGCAATATTTTGGAAAACCAGTAAAAGACCTGAACTTGACTGAATCGGTCATTTTGGCGGGATTACCCCAAAGACCCAATGTCTTTTCACCTTTTTCAAAAACACCAAAAGCATATATTGACAGAACACAGCATGTAATTGACCGAATGGTTGAAGATAAATATATAACCGCTGATCAGGGAAAACAAACCATGGAGGAGGCTAAAAATTATAAATTTTATCAAAACTCAACGACTATTTTGGCACCCCATTTTGTGTTCTGGATAAAAGATTTGTTGGCTCAAAAATACGGTGACGAAATAGTTGAAGGTGGTGGTTTGAAAATAACAACTACTTTGGATTTGAAATTACAGACTAAGGTCCAGCAGATAGTGTCGGAAGAAGTGGATAAATCGGCTAGTTTGGGAATTAGTAATGGGGCGGCGGTGGTGGTTGATCCAACAAATGGTCAAGTGTTGGCAATGGTTGGTTCTAGAGGATTTTATAGCGATAAAACTGATGGTCAATTTAATGTGGTAACTCAGGGATTACGACAACCAGGTTCTTCGATTAAACCAGTAGTTTATTTGACGAGTATTCGTAAAGGGATGACGGCATCAACGATGATTATGGATACTCCGGTGATTTTCCCTTCGACAAGCTCAGGGCAAAAAGATTATGTACCACAAAACTATAACGGAAAGTTTAATGGACCGATGGCCTTGCGCTATGCTTTTGCTAATTCAATAAATACTACCGCTGTAAAAACCTTGGCTAATGTTGGTCTAGAAAATGTATTGCAGCAAGCCTCCCAAATGGGCTTCACTACCTTGGAACCAACTTTGGAAAATATGAAACGATTGGGTTTGTCGTTGGCTTTGGGTGGTGGCGAAATTAAAATGATTGATATGGCCAGAGCCTATTCGGCTTTTGCTAATGGTGGCTTAAAACCAGATGTGGTGGGAGTATTGAAGGTAGAAGATAGTACTGGACGGGTGCTAGAGGAATATAAGCCAGTCCCGGGACAGGCAGTAATGACACCACAGGAGGCATTTATTATTTCCAATATACTGTCTGATAATAAAGCCAGAGAATTAACTTTTGGAGCGGTTAATGGATTGATAGTGCCAAATTATCAGGTGGCAGTAAAAACTGGGACGACTAATGATAAGAAAGATAACTGGGCAGTGGGCTGGACTCCAAATGCATTAGTGGACGCTTGGGTGGGAAATAACGATAATAAGCCGATGACGAAAGTGGCTTCGGGGGTGTCGGGAGCGACGCCAATTTGGAGAAGGATAATGTTGGAAGTGGTAGCTACTAGACCAAAACAAGATTTTCCAATACCGGAAAAAATAATCAATATTGATGTAGATTCGGTGTCAGGCTACAACGCTCATGATGGCTTTGCTTCGCGTAAAGAATATTTTATTGACGGCACTCAACCAAGTGTGGATGATCCGATACATATGAAATTAAAAGTCTGTAAGGGTAGTTTTGGCTTGGCTCCGCCGGAAGATGTGGCTTCAAACAATTATGACTCCAAAGAATATTTTAAATTTGTTGAGGCTGATCCGATATCAAAAGACGGTAAGAATCGATGGCAGGAGGGAATTGATAGTTGGATAAATACACAAGCAGACAAGGATAAATACAATGTGCCGTCGATTTTTTGTCGAAGTGGTGGGTTGCTCGATATTGGAATTGATAGTCCGGCACATCAATCAACAGTCGGAAATTCAGTAGAGGTTCGATTAAAAACTACGTCTTTAAAGAAGGTAGCTGAGGTTAAGTTGTGGGTAGATGGGGTGGAGAATAAGACCTGGTTGGATAAACCCTACGAGACAACCCTAAGTTTGACTGATGGAAAACACATCTTGAAAGCTCAGGCGACAGATAAAGATGGTAACAAAGCTAGTAGGGAATCATATATTGGGGTAAACGTCCCTTGGGATTACACCCCCAGTCCGACAGGCTTACCGACAACTATACCAACGAATACACCGGTACCAGCTAGTCCGACACCGACAATTATTGTTGTGCCTACGCTTTAAACCTACATTCAAAATCTACACCCCAACGCCCTCCTTTGTTTTAAATCTCCCCCGACCCCCTCTTTGATAAAAGAGGGGGTAAGATATATTTATATATAATAGTATGGCTTTTTTATGTCTAAGAATAGGAAATATCCAGTTTGATAGGTATGTCAGCAGTTAAGTTGGTCGGGTGCTAATTACAGCAATCTTGGGCTGGGATTTAGCTAATAGTTCTTCGACCAAAGCTCTGACTTGAGGTTTGTCCATTAGTGGATTACCTCTAATACCACCTTCGGCTATTAGTGAACTAGCAATAATATAAAGTGTTTTTTGATCGTATTCGGACATAATTTAAGATAAAAAATAATTTATCCAACCTGTTGGACATTGGCTGGTTTTAAGGTGTCAGTCCAAATAACGTTCAGTGGACAACTGTTGGTACTCACCCATTTGGCGAGTGTTCTTATTTCTTGCTTGGTAGTTAGCCCACGTCTTTGGATTTCGGCTTGAGCTAATTGATAAACAGAACAGTCCTGGCAGACTTTGGCAGGACACTCCGGCGTTTGACTTGGTAATGGCATAATATAAAAAATAGATAATGAATTTACTTCGCAAATCAATAAAACTAGATTTGCGAAATCATGAAAAAGCTCCCGAATGGGAGCTTTTAGAATTTGATTAAAAATCTATTCAAGTCTCCCGATTCGGGCTGGTAAAGGATTTAAAAAAACTTAAGTATCTATTCGACCACATAATCTATTTTTGTTTGATTGTTTTCAAATGCAATTTTGGTAATTTTTATTTTTCCTATTTCTTTGGTTGTTTTTACTTGAACTCCACCGTCAGCCATGCTGGGAAAATTACCTATCTTGAGTCGGCGTAATTTTTTGTGTAAAGGTAAATTTTTTGGGACTGAAGTTGCGTCTTTGGATAATGTTTCTAAATCGGTATAGTCGCAGAGAATTGGTAAATTTTCTTCAACTAATTTGTTTACCTCTTTTTCTATATTTTCTAAATCACTATTATTTATTTGACCATCATAAATTAAGTAAGCCTCGTCTTGATGCCAACCTTTTAGAGGTTTGATATGTGGATATATTTTGATTAATGCTTCATGTAATAAATGTCCGGCAGAGTGAATCCTCATGTATTTGTGGCGGTGTGTCCAGTCAATTTTTAGATTTATTTTGTCGCCAACTTTAAACACGTTGGCATTTACTTGGTGTAAAACCTGCTCGTCTTTATATTTTAATTCCTGAATACCAATATTGTTGATTGTGCCAGTATCTGAGGGCTGACCACCACCTTCTGGGAAAAATAATGTTTTGTCCAAAATTAAGTAAGTGATACCGTTGATATTTTTAATATTGATTACTTCGGCATCAATTTCAGTTTGGTACATATCGTCGTAATACGCTAAAACTGTTGGAGATTTTGGGTCAATATAATTGTATTTTTCGTTGGTTAAATTGAAAGCAGAAAGATGAATTTTTTTGGCGGTTTTGTCGTCGCAATTGTAATAGCTAACACGGAAGGTATATTTGTCTTTAAAAATATCAGTGATTTGCATCGACCACAAAATATTTTTGTCTATTTTTGATGAGTATTCCTCAATTAACTTTATGGGGTCTTGAGGTAAAGGTAGACTAACGTTGGCATCGAGAGTGATGATTTGTGAAGTTAATTCGATAGCAGTATTACTGATGTTTTGGGGAATATAACTATCGGGTTTGGGGAGATCGTCGAGAATAACTTCGGCATAATTATCGGTTATTTTTACATCGGTAGAGACGTAGCGCGCTACGTCTCTACGAAGTGAATCGACGTCTTGACTGTACATTCCCAGCGCATACTTCTCAATATATTTACCATTTTCTTGATAATAAATTTTGCCGATTTCAAAGAACTTGGGTGAAGGAACCTTGTAGCGCAAATAATTTTCCAGCTGAACTTTGAGGGATTGAATAATACTTTGGCGCAAAACTGGATATTCGGAGTTAATAGAGTTCTGAGTATAAATAGCCGTAGATTTATCGAGAGGCGCAGAAACTAGAGGCCAGGAACGGACTTCATCATAACCTTGCGCCACTAAATCATCTTTAATTTTTTCAATTAAATATAAAATTTTTGGGGTGATGTCTGGAATAGGGTCGGAAGATATTGGTTGGTCCAGTGGAATTTTATTGTAACCATGAAAACGAATAATTTCTTCAATTAAGTCTTCTTCGAGAGTAATATCTTTACGGATTGACGGTGGAACAAATCCCTCTAAATCTCCCTTTAACAAGGGAGACTTCTGACAGCCCAAACGCGTAAGCACGTCGGTGGCAAACTCGGGTGATATTTCAACTCCGGCATATTGCGCAGGTTTGGTGGGGTCGAAAGTGATTTGTGGAAGTGTGGGTTTTAAAGGGTAGATGTCTAGTAGTTCACTAGAGATTTCTCCGTGGCAGTGCTCTTGGATTAAGGAAATTAAATGATTGAAAGCAAGTGGAATAGATTCTGTATCAAGTTCTTTGTCGAGACGAATACTAGCCTCGGTAATAGTTTTGAGGCTGCGTGAATCAGATCTGACACGCGAACGATTGTAAACTGCCATTTCGATGATAGTTTCGGTAGTTGAAAGTTCGATGCCAGAGTTTTGACCACCAATAAAAGATAAAGAAACGACATTGGAGTTATCAGTTACGAGTAAACAGTTGTCAGTTAATTTTAAATTTGTGCCATCGAGAGTAGTGAACTCTGAATATTTGGTGTCAACTTTATTTTCCCAAGTAAGTGAGGAAACTTTGGCGGTGTCGAAAGCGTGACAGGGAATCCCCCACCAAAGCATAACGTAGTTGGTGAGATCGACGAGAGTGTTGATAGAATTGATATCGTGGAGAGATAAAAAGTTTTTGAGCCAATCGGGAGAATCAGAATTCTTAATATTTGATAGTCGGACAGCTTGGAGGCGGTGGACATCGTTGCTTTCAACCCTAACCCCCAGCTCCTTTCCCTTGACAGGGCAAGGGGAGATAGAAACATCAGGAATATTAAGTTTTGTATTATAAAATACAGATAAATCGCGAGCAATGCCGTAGTAACCGAGGCAGTCGGCACGATTTTGGCGTATTTCCAAATCAAAAATTACCTCGTCGCCAATTTCTTTGTAGCCTGAGGCAAAATGACCAATCATAGTTAGATCGTCACGAAGTTGCTTTGGTGAGACTGTTAAATAAGGGAGCCAGTTTTTGAGTTGAGAATAAATGAGTTTCATATAAAAATCGTCATTGCGAGGCCGAAGGCCGTGGCAATCTCGACGAGATTGCTTCGTCGCCATGGTAAATGCTCCTCGCAATGACGTTAATTGTTAATTTTTTATTTTTCATTTGGTTTATATGCTAGGTTACCACCAAGAAAGGTGCGGATGTCTTTAATTTGATATTTGGCCATGACCCAGCGATCAAGACCAAGACCGAAGGCAAAACCGCGCCATTTGGTAGGATCAATACCGGCCATGGTTAAAACCTTGGGGTGGATAATGCCCGCACCGCCCATTTCCATCCAGCCGGCACCTTTGCAGACCGGGCAACCATCACCATGGCAATTAAAGCATTGGAGATCGAGACCAACCCCCGGCTCAACCTCGGGATAATATTTGCAACGATAACGAACTTTGACGTCGTTACCATAAAGATTGGTAAAGAGAATATTGAAAACACCTAAGAGATCTTTGAGGGACATGTTTTTGTCGACAGCCACACCTTGGTACTGGTGAAAGATAAAATGATTGCTTTTGGTGACTTTTTCGTTGCGGTAGACTCGTCCCGGAAAAGCGGCTTTGAAGGGTGGTTTTTCTTGGGCTAAAAGACGAGCTTCGATACTGGAAGTTTGGGTGCGGAGTAAAAATTCGGGCTCGTTGATATAGATGCTGTCTTGCATTTCTCGAGCTGGGTGATCTGATGGGACATTGAGTCGCTGAAAGCAATATTCGTCGGTTTCTATTTCTGGTCCATCATAAATGGAAAAGCCTAGATTGCGGAATAATTCGTTGATTTGACGTTCGGTGATGGTTATTGGGTGCAAATGACCCTGTTTTGGTAAAGACACTTCTTCACCAACAATCTTGATATCGGTTTCAATAGAGGTGCTTTTTGGTAAATTTTCTTTTTTTGTTTCAATCGTTTCTTCAATACTTTTTTTAAATCTGTTTAGTTCTTGTCCATGTTCTTTGGGATTGGGGGCGGTTTTGATGCCGGAGAAAAGTTGGTTGATTAGACCGGCTCGACCCAATAGTTCGATGCGAACTTTTTCTAAAGACTCAGTACTATCTGATTCGTTAATTTTGGTAATACTGTCGGTAAGTATTTTATTTAGATCGTCCATTTGACTGGTCATTCCTGCGAAAGCAGGAATCTATTTAATAAATTTTTGGATTCCCGCCTACGCGGGAATGACTATTAATTATATTGGGAATGATTTTTAATTATACAGAAGTATATTAGCATTATAATAAAAAACCCCGCCGAAGCGGGGTTTGATTTACAATGAAATCCCCCGCGTTATTTTTTAAACGAGGTGGCAGTGGTGACGACAGTCTTGAAAGCGACTGGGTCGTGAATAGCTAATTCGGAAAGCATTTTGCGGTTGAGATCGATTTTGGCGTCTTTGAGGAGTTTGATAAAGACAGAATAGCGAACTTCAAACGGTTTGAGAGCGGCATTGAGACGGATAATCCATAATTTGCGGATATCACGACGACGGATGCGACGACCATTGTAGGCGTATTGACCAGCATGCATGACGGCTTCGTGAGCGACTTTGTAGCGCTTGTGGCGAGTCATCCAAAAACCTTTGGCTTGGTTTAAGACTTTTTTGTGTGCCTTGCGGCGAACTGTACCAGTTTTAACTCTCATACTTTAAAAAATTTAATCATTTATCATTGAACCATTTAACCATTGAGGAAAAATGATTTTCTGTTATTTATTGAATGATAAATGAAAAATGGTTAAATGATTAATTGGTTGTTGTTTAGGC
>JAGORQ010000037.1 GCA_018062705.1 Candidatus Shapirobacteria bacterium | reverse complement strand
TAATCAAAAAAATTTATTTCCCGCGGATTTTATTATCAATCGGGGCGACAGTGACCCCAGTGGTAGATTTTGGGTTTGCATTCTTGGTTTATTTTTTGTTAATGGCGGTATTTGGCTATACCCCCAGTATAATGGGATTGTTGGCAGTCCCCTTTTTGTTGCTGATATCAATTATTAGTGCCTCGGGGTTAGGATTATTTTTGGCATCGGTAAATGTGAAATATAGGGATGTGCGCTATATACTGCCATTTTTTATCCAAATATTAATGTTTGTGACGCCGGTGATATACCCGGTGACTCTGATTCCAGAAAGATTTAAGCTACTCGCCTATTTAAATCCGATGACAGGGGTTATTTCTACAGCTCGAACAATGATTTTAGGAGTAGGAATTGTTGATGGTGTTGGCTTATTAGTATCGATAATGAGTGCAATAGTGTTGCTGGTTTTTGGACTAGTTTACTTTAGAAAAACAGAAAGATTTTTTGCAGATATAATTTAGTGCTAAGTGCATAGTGCTTAGTGAAGAAAAAATACAATACAATAATTAAAATAATGGCAAAGACAATAATAAAAGTAGAAAGTTTGGGGAAAAAATACAGAATAGGAGAAAAACAGGCCTACTATTCATTGCGAGATACCATCGGAAATATGTTTAGTGCTAAAAAAGAATCAGTAGATGAATTTTGGGCACTGAAGGACATAAATTTTGAAGTAAAGCAGGGCGAATCAATTGGAATTATTGGCCGGAATGGTGCTGGAAAAAGTACACTTTTGAAAATTTTATCGCGAATTACTCCCCCAACCACTGGTAAAATCACCTTGGAAGGTCGGGTGGCGTCATTGCTCGAGGTGGGTACTGGTTTTAACCCGGAGTTAACTGGCAGGGAAAATATATTTTTGAATGGGGCGATATTGGGGATGAAGCAGGTAGAAATAAAAAAGAAGTTTGACGAAATAGTGGCGTTTTCAGAAGTGGAAAAGTTTTTGGACATGCCAGTAAAACATTATTCCAGTGGTATGTATATGCGACTGGCGTTTGCGGTGGCAGCTCACCTGGACTCTGAGATATTAATTGTGGACGAGGTGCTAGCTGTTGGAGATGCTCAATTTCAAAAAAAATGTTTGGGGAAAATGGGTGAGGTGACGTCTAAGGAAGGAAGGACAGTGTTGTTTGTGAGTCACAACATGGGCGCAATACAGCAATTGTGTCAGCGAGGAATGTTGCTGGGTAATGGCCGGATAGTTGCCGAAGGTGAGGCGATGGAGATTACCTCTAAGTATTTAAAAAGTGATATGCAAAAAAATGAACAGTTGGGAGAAAGGCGGGATAGACGTGGTAATGGAAAAATACGATTTTCAAAGATTGATATAGAGTCGGAAAGTGAGCGAAAGAATTGTATTGTGACAGGTAAACCTTTTAAAATTAGGTTGAATTATGAGTTGGCCGATAAAATAGTAGAGAATGTGGCAATATCGTTAACCATAAATGATTCACTGGCTAGTCATGTATTGGCTTTTTGGACGGAGACGTCGGGTGATAATTTTACTTTCAAAAAAAAGAATGGAGTAGTGGAGTGTGAAGTGGCTTATTGTCCACTGTTGATGGGACAGTATTATGTTAATGTTTATGCGACAGTTAACGGAGTGGAGAGTGATTATGTGGTGAATGCACTTTCGTTTAGTGTGGATGATCAAGAGTATTTTAACAAAGGGGTTCGAGACCCTGAGGGTCATCCAAAATTTGTGGTTAATCGTATATGGAAAAAATTATGAAACTACTCAATTATTATTTTATTAAATATGGTTTTTTTGGTTTCAGAAATCGATGGCGTAAATTGAACTTGTGTAGCGGGCCGGTGATGCTTCCGGGTTATTGTAATTTGGATATCGCTAGTGGAGCAGACGTGTCGATGGATTTGGAAAAAAATTTGTTGCCATTTAATGATGGGTCGATGGAGGTTGTGGTGTGTATTTCGGCAATTAATTATTTTTCGAGGGAGCGGGGGAAGGAGATAATTAATGATGTCTATCGGGTACTAAAAAAAGGTGGGGTGGCCCGATTTGCTAGCCAGGATTTGCGGGATATTGCTAATAAATACATCAATAATGATAAGGGCTTTTTTTTCCAGAAGTTGGCTGATGGAAGGGAAAGATTTGAGGGTGAAACGATGGCCGACAAAATTAATTCTTGGTTTTGTGGATATAAAACTCTGGGGGGCAAACGCTGTAAATATTTTTATGATTATGAAACTTTGGCGTTAATATTTAAACAGGCTGGTTTTAAAATGATTGATTATAAAAAATTTGGTGAGAGTAGAATAGAAAATATTATGGAAATTGATAACCGTCCGGAACAAATGTTTTTTTTGGAGGCGGTAAAATGAAACTCCTAAATTGGTTATCTAAAAAACTCCTCGATCGAATCAATTACCGAGAATACCTGATGCCGGCATTTGATAAACAGAATGAGCGTCCGGTGGAGTATAGTTTTGTTTTTGCTCAAATTGCCAAATATTACCCCAAAAAGATTTTGGATGTGGGGACAGGTCTGACAGCACTCCCCCACTTGATGGCTAACTGTGGTTGTCAGGTGACTGCAGTGGATAATATTCGTGATTATTGGCCCAAAGATATGTTCAATCGTCATTTTTGGGTAATTGATGATGATATTCAGAAGTCAAAATTAGAAGAAAAATTTGACATGATAACTTGTGTTAGTACCTTGGAGCATATTGGCGATTACAGTCAAGCTGTAGCAGAAATGGTTCGGTTGTTGGCCAGAAAAGGTCATTTAGTTTTGACTTTTCCTTATAATGAGAAAAAAGGTGTGGAAAATGTTTATTTGTTAAAGGGGACAAATGCCAAAGAACTACCTAAGTATGGAACCAGAGCGTTTTGTCGAGATAATATTAGAATCTGGGAGAAAACATATAATGTCAAGGTTGTTGGGCAGGAATATTGGCAATTTTTTGACGGAGATTATTGGACGGTGGGGAAAATGGAGCTTCCACCAAGGAAAGTAACTTCTGGTGAGCGACACCAAATTTCATGTATAGTTTTGGAAAAGAAATAGTATGAACCTTTTAGAGGCTGGTGCAAAAATAAAAGCGGAAATTAAGCTACATGTAGATTTTCCAGAATTTATTTGGAGTAGAGGGAGAGTCCTTGATGATAGAAGACATTTGGCGGCGGCAATGAAGTGGTTGTGCCTGGCACAAGATGCAACCGGTTGTGGTGGGGTGGCTGCCAGTTATGATTTGATATTAAAAAAATGGGGAAATCCCTATCGGGAAACTACTGGCTATATTATTCCGACATTTTTAAACTATGCAGAAATGACAGGAAACGATGAGTTTAGAAAGCGGGCATTAAGAATGGGTGATTGGGAGGTGAAGGATCAATTAGTAGACGGCTCGTGGGGTGAGGTGGCAGAAAATGATAAGTCAAAAACGCCAAATAAAAACAAAAAGGTGTTTAATACTGGACAGGTTATGCTGGGATTGTGCACGTTATATGATAAGACTGGTGAAAAAAAATATTTGACTCCAGTAGTAAAAGCAGCGGAATGGTTGATGTCAATTCAAGAAAAAGATGGCAGATTTGAAAAATTTACCACGGCTGGAGCACGAACTTACCATTCGCGGGTTGATTGGCCATTGATGGAGGTGTACCGGCTGACGGGTGAAAAAAAATATTTGACGGTAGCAATTAACAATTTGAATTGGGTACTAGAACAGCAAAACAATTTGGGTTGGTTTGACAATTGCAGTTTGGGAATTGAGGGTAAGCCATGGACACATTTGTTGGCATACACGATTAGAGGTTTGTGGGAATGTGGTCGGATTAGTGATAATAGTCGGTACACTGTAGCGGCGATAACTGCAGCAAAAAAAATGTTAAAGATGAAGTTGTTGCCTGGAACCTTTGATAAAAATTGGCAGTCAACTGATAGATATAGTTGTTTGACGGGGAATCTTCAAATAGCCATCGTCTGGCAGAAAATTTATCAGGAGACAGGCGAAAAAATTTATTTGGAGGCAGCAGAAAGAATAATTGATCTAACCAAAAAGACCCAAGTGTTGGAAGGTCACAGGGAGGCGGTTGGGGCAATTGCTGGTTCTGATCCGTTGTGGGGAGATTACTGTGCGAATAAATTAATTAATTGGGCGACCAAGTTTTTTGCTGATACAATTATGATGAAGTTGAATCCGGAGGTTAGGTTGTCCGGTTGAGATGATGAATAAACTTATTAATCAAATATTTTCGGAGCTGATAATGTGGTGGGGTAGGCTGAGGGGAAGGAAATTGGGAATCAGTTTTGCTTCGCCTAACTATATTTATAAAGATGTGTTTGACAAGGATTCAATGGTGATTGATGTTGGTTGTGGTTTTGATGCAGATTTTTCGGTGTATATGATTGGCCGATATGGTTTGAAGGCTGTCGGCGTTGATCCTACCAAAAGACATGCTAAATCTTTGGCGACTGTAGCGAAAAAATATTTGGGCAGGTTTAAGCATTTGGCGGTGGCAGTGTCGGCTGAGGATGGTTTTCTAGAATTTAATGAGAGTGAAGATAATGTTTCGGGATCACTATTAAGTAATCACACAAATATAAAAAATGACCGAATAAAGAAATATAAAGTTGAGTCGATGTCATTGAAGAGTTTGCCTGCTAGACTTGGTTTGAATAAGGTTGAATTTATAAAGCTTGACCTAGAGGGGGCGGAGTATGGCTTGATTGATAAATTAAAGAGTGAAGATGTAACGGCTTATCAACAGATATTTGTGGAATTTCATGATCACTGTGTACCTTCATATACCGCCTTAGACACCCGAACAGCGGTTAATAAAATGGAAAGTTTAGGGTTTGGGTCATTCACATTGGACAACCACAATTACCTGTTTTATTCGCTAGGTAAAAAAAAAGTACAAAAAATTAAAGTTGTTTTTGAACAGCAGGTAATCCCCCATTACCGGGTACCATTTTTTCGGGAATTGGCCAAAGTCGTTGACCTGATAGTGGTGGCGAGTGAGAGCAAAAAAATTGACGGCTTAAATGATGTGGTGGACGGTTTACCGTTTAGATCAATTAGACTGGTTGAGGACAAAAAGGCCAAGGTGTTTCATCGGGGAATGCTTGAGCTTCTGGAAAAAGAGAGACCTGACTTTTATTTATCGTCTGGATTTGCCTTGGAGCAGGCAATATTGGACAGAGAAACTTTTCAAAAATTAAAAAAATGGCAGATAAGGATTGTTTGGATGGGGTGTGATGGTTATTTGGTGCGGAATTTTATTTGGGGTTTACTAACCGACTTGTTTGATCCTAGAAGGACACGGCAGACTTTTAAACAAATTTGGGTAATGAGTCAAATTGACTTCTTTGTGACTTATTCGTCTTTTTCCAAAGAATATCTGCATTGGGTGCGACTGGTGCCGTATGAAAAAATTGTGGTAGGGCAAAATTCGATTGACACCAAACCTTTAGAAGAACTTAGAGAGAAATGGAGTCGGAGTAATCAAAAAAAAATAACGCAAAGGCTAGTATTTACTGGTAGGCTGATTGAAGGGAAACAGGTGGAAACATTGTTTCGGGCTGTAGCGAAGTTGGTGGGTAAGTATCCCAATATTAGTTTGGAAATAATTGGTGAAGGATCGAAGGAAGCGGAGTATAGACAACTAGTTAAGGAGTTGTATATGCAAAATAATATATTTTTTACTGGACCAGTTTATGATGATAAAGAGTTAGCAAAAAAAATGTTGAAGGCAGAGTTATATATAATTCCTGGATTAGGAGGTTTAGGGATTAACACTGCTATGGCCTTAGGGTTGCCAATAATTCATTCCTATGCTGATGGAACTGAGGTTGATTTGGTGAGAGATAACTACAATGGTTGGTTTTTTAATGGTACTGTGGATGATTTGGTGGCTAAAATTGACCTGGCGCTAGTGAATCCAAAGAAGTTGGCATTGATGGGTGAACGGTCAGCTAGACTGGTTGAGAAAAAATTTAACCTGACCAACATGGTTAAGGCTTACCAACACTGTTTTGAAAAAATAGTCTATGAAAACTAGTGTGCTGATGATAAATTCAAGCGTAAAAGATGGTGGTACTGCAAAAGTAGTTGAACAGCTGAGAGCTGAGCTAAAGAAAAAGTCGATTGAATCTAGTTTGTGGGTTAAAAAGAAGCTGGTCGAAGATAGTGGGGTTTTTGAGTTGGGTGGAAGACAGTTGATGCTTAAGCAACTATCGAAAGTTTTGGGACGAGATGATATTGAGCTGTATTTGAATGATTTATTTCATCAAGCGTTGGCGACTGATGTGTCATATTTTAATAATGAGGAATTGTGGGGTTCTCATTATTACAGGAATTGTTCGGTAGTTCATTGTCATAATTTGCACGGTATGTTTTTTAATTTAGATAATTTAATAAATATATCTAAATTAAAAAAAGTTGTTTGGACATTACATGATATGTGGCCAATAACTGGTCATTGTGCCCATTCTTTTGAGTGCGATAGATGGATCGGTGGTTGTCACAACTGTCCCCATCTAGACACATATCAATCATTAGCCTGGGATAATAGTCGGAATTTGTGGAATACAAAGAAATTGATTTATAAAAAAACAAAAATGACAGTGGTGGTTCCATCTGTTTGGCTTCTTAATAAAGTAAAGCATAGTATTTTGAGTGACCAGAAGATTGTGTTGATTCCGAATGGTGTTGATGAAGCTAAATTTATTCCAGGTGACAAACGGAAATTTAAAGCAGAACTGGGGATCGATGGTGGCAGAAAAGTTGTTTTGTTTTTGGCGCAGGGTGGTACTGATAATGTCTGGAAAGGTGGGGAATATTTTAAA
>JAGORQ010000036.1 GCA_018062705.1 Candidatus Shapirobacteria bacterium | reverse complement strand
GGATCAAACGGATTTGGGGGAGATAAAAGTTACTCCGGCATATTTATTTTAGTATTTTTTGGGAAAGGTAGGAAAATATAGAATATATGTTAAATGACATTGTCCATGTTGAATGAAGACTAGTATCACCGCTACCGATTGAACAGCTTGTTATTGATGGTTTATTCCATGAAAATATTGGTATAAATGATAAAGTAGCAGAAATTGATATGTTGGCTTGGTCAGCCATTTCGAAAGAGATAAGGAAAAAATCTGTTGATGACCGTGAGTATTTGGTAACTCACTACGTATTGCCACCAGACATGTCTTTAAAAAAAACCGAAGTTTATTGCAACGATGTTGAGTTCACACATGAGTTCGTGAGAGGTAGAGAATCGATAATTGAACTTCCAGTCGACCAGATGTCTATTAGGCGAGATAAGGTTAGAAGAGAGCGCCAGTCTTTTTATTTTGCCGGGGTGTCACACTCACATGGAAATTTGGAAGGATTGTTTTCATTTGAAGACCTGAAGCTATTATTTTTGTCTCAAAAGGATATGAATTTTGGATTATTTGTTCATTTGTTGACACCGACAATGGATAGATTAGTTTTTAGAACTGGAAAGACACCTCGTTATGGGAAAAAACTGGCCGATGATTTAATGCGTGAGATGGTTGATTTTCAAGTTGATTTTCTGAAGGAAAGATTGTCTGAATCAAGAGAGCAAATAGAAAGTGTGGGTATGGATCACGTTGACGAACTGACCAAAAGTGGGTTATTACAGTTTTTAGCTGAACAACATAATTTAGTATTGTTTGAAAAGAAGGTTTCCGAAACTATAGCCAAAAGAGTGAGTAAGTTTACTGTTTAGTTGACTTTTTATAAATGATGTAATAGACTTACATCATGAAGACGGCGAGCTATCCTAACAGAACACAAATTTCTTTGTCACCTGAGATGAAAAGAGTGATTGAAGAAGAGGGGGTAAGGTTGGGAGAAGGTTTGAGTGAATATTTACGGAAAGCGGCTTTGATGAGAATGGCGGTGGAATATGATCGAAAAAATGATCTTAAAACAATTGCCAACTTGATTGTAGGGAGTGTGCCGGCGTCGAAGAGTGGTTGGAAAGGGGTAAATTTAATTAAATGGCAGAGAAGTGAAAGGAGAGGAGAAGATGAACATAGGAGCTAAATATTTGCTGGATACAAATATCTTGATTGAGTTGATGGCTGGTAAGGAGAGGTGGGTGGAAAAAGTAAAAAGATGGCTGGAAGATGGGGAAATAATGATAAATTCGATTGTGGTGGCAGAATTTTTAAGTAAAGCCAGTCAGTTGGAACGAGAAAAATTAAAACTGCTAACAACAAGATTGGGGGTAATTTCGATTGACGAAGTGATTGGTGAGGTGGCGGGGAATTATCGACAGCAATTTTTGAACAAAAAAAATAAGGTTTATTTGTTGGATTGTTTGATGGCGGCAACAGCCAAGGTATGTAATTTAATACTGGTAACTAGAAACGTGGCTGATTATTCAATGAAAGATATTGAAGTTTTGGATCCGGGAAAAATCTAGATTTGGTAGAATATAACTGATGTTTAAACAGTTGCGAGAGGATTTGAAAACCGAGGCGAAGATGTTTGGGCAGTTTTGGCAATTGCAGGGGAGATATTGGTCGGATGTGGGGATGTTGTTTTTGGGATGGGCAGTAGCGATAAAGGATGTGTTGGCCCGGCTGATGTATCGACAAAGAGGTAGGTTTTCTCAGAGTTTTGTAAACATGAGTATGGCGTTGATTTTTTTTACAGTGATTGTCTTTTCAGGAAAACTAGAAGAATTGATTGCTAATAACAGTAGCGGTGAAGGTGGAGGGACAAACTATCTACTTGCCAGTGCAAATGGTGGTGAGGCAAATACATTGATTTCCGATTTGCCCAAGGGTGAAGTAACAGAATATCGGGTGGTGGAAGGTGATACAGTGTCGTCGATTGCTCAGAAATTTGGGGTGACAATTGATACGATTGTGTGGGAGAACAAACTGAAAAGTGTGGATGCAATTAAACCACAACAAATATTGCGAATTTTGCCAGAAACGGGAATTGGTCATAAGGTAGTGCGAGGGGAAACAATTTATAGTATTGCTAAAAAGTACCAAGTTGATGCTCAGAATATCATTGATTATCCGTTTAATTCGTTTACCAATGATGAAACATTTGCATTGGCGGCGGGACAGGATGTATTTATCCCTGATGGGGTAAAGCCGGATGAGGTGATTATTGATACTTTGAAGTATTTGGCTAAGACTGTGGCACCGATACCTGGTGTGGTAGGTGAAGGTAGGTTTATGTGGCCGACTTCGGGGCGGATTACTCAAAAATTTTATTGGTATCACCCGGGGGTGGATATAGCTAATTCAAGTAATCCGGATATTGTGGCATCACAGGGAGGCACAGTCGTTACTGCTGGATGGAACGGTGGTGGTTATGGAAATTATGTAATTATTGACCATGGAAATGGTTACAGAACGCTTTATGGCCATATGCTTAATAACTCGATGGCGGTGAAGGCGGGGGATAGAGTGAGACAGGGGCAAAAACTGGGGGTGATGGGAAGCACGGGAAGGTCAACAGGGACTCATTTGCATTTTGAGGTAAGAAAGTATGATGGTGGCAGAATAGATCCGTTGAGTGTACTTAAGTAATTACTAATTACGAATTAATAATTAAAAACAATTATTAATTTAGATTAGATAAAACTGTGGACTGGGGGGTGGGGTTTGGGTATACTGGAGATATGAAAAATATGCTTAGGTACTATGTGCGGTTTTGTATGTTTCTGACACCAATATTTTTCTTACCCTGGGCAGTTGATGCCTATGGTTTTGGAAAAGTGTGGTGGTTGATGACGTCGATGGGGTTGGGTTTGGTAGTTTGGATGGTTGATGCATTTTTGATCAATAAAAAGCCGGTGGTTAGGTTTAATCAGATGTTTTGGTTGATGGCAGTATTGGTCGGCTGGAGCTTGGTATCTTGGTTTCGAATGCAAACAGGAATAAGAATGAGGTCGTTGGTGTCAGCGGGAGGTTTGGGAACAATGTTGGCTATTTGGGGTTGGATGTTTTTGTGGTTGCAAGCCTCTACCGAGACTCCGGCTCGCGAAGCAAATTTAAATGAAAAAAGCGAGTTTGATAAACAGGTTGATTGGCTGACTGTGGCAGGAGTTTTGGTGGCGATATTGTCGGTAGTTGTATTTGTGATACCGGCAAATAAATTGCCTTGGGTGTGGCCAAAAAATAATCCGTTAGCAGTCGTGACCGCCAACTGGTCACTAGCTGGATCGTTGATTTCAGAAATAGTATTGTTGGGTTTTTTGGGGATGGAGTGGGGTAGGCGATTAGTAGACAAAATGAAAAAGGGAGATTATGTGATTGAGGCAACTGTGGTGGGATTGATGGTGCTGGTGATTATGTTAGATATTTTTAAAATGAGCAAATTTGGTTGGTTGGCCTTAGATGGAGCATCGGCATGGGTAATTGCTGTGGAGACTTTTAAGAGAAGCCCGATTTGGGGGGTGGGAATTGGTAATTTTATGCAGGCGTTTAATATGTATCGACCAACTAGTTATAATTTGACTCCTTATTGGTCGAGTGGGTTTGCTAGTTCAACAAATGGGTTGATGCAAATTTGGACTGAGTTAGGATTGGCAGGAGTGATTTTGGTGATATTTGGAATAGTTAAATGGTTTTCAGGGAACAGAAAAGAGTTTGGGTTTTATAGGGTGGGGTTGATTGGTTTGGCGGGGCTATTTTTGCCAATTAATTTATTAGGATTTGTGTTGCTGGTTTGGGTGTTGATTGAAGGTTTTGGTAAAAATGAAGTTAAACTAGAGCTAAGGTGGGGGAAGTTTAATGTAATACCAATGGTGATTTCCATATTGGTGTTGTTGGGGGTGGGGGTTGGAGGTTATTGGTGGGGGAGAATGCTTCTGGCAGATATTCAAGTTAGAAGCTCGTTGGTGGCAGCAGGTAAAAATGATGGTGGGTCAACTTATAACCTCCAGATAAAGGCGATAGCTAATAATCCTTATGCCAGTGAATATAGAAGATTGTATTCACAGACAAATATGGCTTTGGCTAAAACTTTGTTGACCAATAAAGACGCTTCCGATGAAGATAAGCAAAAAGCATCAGTGTTGGTCCAGCAGGCGGTGCGAGAAGCTAAAAATGCGATTGCCTTGGATAATTTAAATGCAAATTATTGGTTGAATTTGGCAGATATTTATAAACAATTAATTGGAGTGGTGGATGGGGCGGCTGATTGGGCGTTTCAAAGTTACCAGCAAGCTGGATCACTTGACCCAGTTAACCCTAATACTGGAATGGATTTGGGAGGATTGCTCTATGCTGCTAATCGGTATGAGGAGGCGGATAGAATTTTTGAACAAGTAGTGTTTAATAAAAAAGATTATGCCAACGCTTGGTATAACTGGGCATATTCGGCCAAGAATACCAATAAATTGTCGGACGCCGTGTCAAGATTGACTCAAGCTTTATCGTTGGTATCAGTGGACTCAGCTGATTATGGCAAGGCGAGTAAGGAGCTTTTGGAATGGAAAACAGAATTGGATGTGCAGAACAAAAAAGAGACTGACTCAAAAAATATACCGACAGCTACACCATCACCAGAAACCTTGAAGACGGCCGAGCCTTTGCCAAAAGAGAGTACTAAGAGTGCGGTGAAGGTGCCGACTGGAGAACTTGAACCACCGAAAGAGTAAGCTCTAAACTCTAAACTCTAAAGTCTAAAGTCTAAAGTCTAAAGTCTAAAGTCTAAACAACTTCATTGTAGGTGTATTATTTTTTTATGGACAAAAAGTTTGATTTGGTACAGAGAGTGGAGAACTTAGGAAAACAGGTGGTTTCTTTGGCGAAAATTATTCCAAAAAATGTAGTCACAATCCCGCTAATTAACCAGTTTGTAAGATCAGGAACTAGTATTGGAGCAAATTACTGTGAGGCTGACGATGCGGAAAGCGAAAATGATTATATCCATAAAGTTGGTATTGCTAAAAAAGAAGCTAGGGAAACGCAGTATTGGTTAAAAATGTTAGTTGAAGCTTGCCCAGATTTGAAAGAGAAGGCAATTGTTGTTTATCAAGAGTCAAAAGAAATCAACTTGATAATGAACGCAATAATCAGAAAACTAAGAATAAAAAAAAGTAATTTGGGCTTTAGAGTTTAGATTTTTAGAGTTTTTTTTAATTGACAATCCACCACTTGAATTGGATGTCTTCGGTGGTGGCAGAGTCGAGACCGACTGTAAAAGTATCTTTTGACCGACTGAGAACTTGGAGGTTTTGATTTTTGCCACCTTTTAATATAGTTAGGTAAACTTGGGAAGTAGACTTTAGGAGACTGTTAGTAAGAGTAATAGTGTTCTGATTTGAAGGTAGAACCGCATTGCCACTTAGTGAATTTGATTGGGTAAAAGTCGTGGCAGTGTTGGGAGTGGTGTTTTCTGGAGCAGCGATTACTAGATTGTTGTTGGTTGATGCTTGGATGAGATTACCTTCAAGAATGGGGGTGATAATTGGTGTGGTTGATGGTTTAGCTTGAGTGGTGTTTTGAGAGAGTAAACGGCGAATTGATTGAATTTCGGTGATAACTTGTTCATGTTGGTTTTTATTGGAGACAAGTGAAAGTAGTCGATAGTAGGTGACTAGACCGTCGGGAAGCTCTCCAGCTTGTTCTTGGAGATGGGCGAGGCTGAAAAGATTGTCGGTGTTGGTAGGATTAAGCGAGGTAGCCTGCTTAAAATCAATAATAGCAATTGGCAAAAATTGGGGTTGAGATGGGGTGAGAGATTGGTAAATTCGACCACGCTGTTCCCAGCCACGATAGTCACTAGGGAAAAGTTGAATGGCTTCGGAAATGGTGGTGATGGCCTCATTAACAAGTGGAGTAATATTTTCACTTTTTTGACGATTAATGGCCTCGACAAAATATTGTTGGGAGGTTAGAAGATAGTGTTGGATTGATTTAGGAACTTGGGTAGGTTTTGGATCATTAATTTGGGGATTAGTAGATGGTATATAGGAAGAAGGGGGATCGCTTTTATTTTTTAGCAGGAGAAGTCCGCCAAAAGAGATGATTGTTAAACCAGAGATGGATAGGAGGGGAATTAAATTAACATTTGATTTAGTCGTGGTCTGTATTCCTAGTTCGTTTAACTTAGTAGTTTGTTTAGACGATAAGTTGGTCATTTGATTTAAGATTTATGATTTAAGAATAAAGCATTAATTGATAATCCACCAGTTAATATTGGTATCAGTAGTTAGAGGAGTGTCGATACCAAAGGAGAATGTTGAGAGTGTAGGGTCATCTGTAACAGCTTTACTTTTTAGGTAAATGACTTGGTTTCCGGTAGAGCCTGCAGGGGTGAGGTAGACCATTGAATTAGGGTTAATGTAGCGATTTTGAATAACGACTTCGGTCTTACCGGCTGGTAGAGTGGCCGTGCCAGCAGTGGCATTGGTAGCTAGCTTTGCTGAACTAGTGGCTAATTCGGAGAAGCCATCGGAAGCAATAATGGTGGCGGAAGCGGTAGCAATATTGAGTTTGTTGGTCAGAAGGGCACCGTTGACGTCGAGAGCGAGCTCCGCACTCGGGGTAGATTCAGGAGAATTTATCCGATTTGCCCCAATGTTTATGAGATTAGCAAAAAGAGAGGTGGTGGTGATTTTTCCACTGACGGCGAGGTCGCCATTGACAGTAACCGATCCATTATCGGCGATAATTAAGGTGTTATTGAGAATATTAACTGTGCCGGTGCCAGAGGGTTGAAGGTGAAGTATAGAATTGCTGGACTCGATAATATTGTCGTGAAGATTTAGTTGGTTGATTGCCAATTGGCCGTTGACGGCCAGATTGGCTCCAATAATTAAGTTATCAGTTAGCGACAGATTTCCATGAATAGTGGCAGAGGTGGTACCGATGCCGGTGAGCCAATTTGTACTTTCAGTTAGAAGGGATGAGCCGGTAGTTGGGCTGGTAATACCTACTGGTAGGTTGGTTTCAATTAGATTTTGGATTTCTGAGCGAAGGGAGGCGATTTTTGAGGTCATTAAATCACCAAAGTTACCTTCTTTGGAGATAATAGTGTCGGCATACAAAGTAGTGATAGTAGCCTCGGGAGTTTTTATTTTATCAGCTGAAAGTGTGCCGGAAACTGTAGCATTACCGTCGATGACGATGGTGTCGGTAATATCGGAAAGAGGCGAGATGAGAGCAGTTT
>JAGORQ010000035.1 GCA_018062705.1 Candidatus Shapirobacteria bacterium | reverse complement strand
GTACAGGAAGTGTTTATTAAGTGCTATGTGAATATTCAGGGTTTTGAGGTAGAGAAACGGTTTGGTAGTTGGGTTTTTAGAATTGCTCATAACGTGGCGATTGATTTTATAAAAAAGAAAAAAGAGGTAAAAATATCAACCAACAATGAGGATTTTTGGGATAATGTGGAAGATAAAAGAAAACTGGTTGAGGAGCTAGTGATTGAAAAAGAACAAACAAAGCAACTGGTACTAGCCTTGGAAAAACTTGAGGTAAAATATCGAGAACCGATACTGCTATATTATTTTGAAGATAAAAGTTATGATGAAATTGCCGAAATTATTCATACAAGTGTGAATAATGTAGGGGTGCTATTGATGAGAGCAAGGGAGAAACTTAAAATAGATTTAAGAAATAAGATTTAAGAAGTATGAATAAAATAGAAAAAAATATTCTAAATAAAATTAAAAGTGGGGAAATTAAGATGAAACCAAGGTGGTGGTTTGTGGCGCAAAACGCGGGAATAAACCTACTATTTTGGTTTTCAGTGTTGGTGGCAGTTGGTGGAGCAAGTTATTTGGGGTATTTTTTCGACTTGTATCGACCAACAGAATGGACAGAGTACTCACAATTAGGAATAGGGTTGGTGATGGAAGATTTCCCAATTTATGGCTCCGTTGCATTGATAATCTGCGGAATTTTGGGGAGTTGGCTTAGTTTGAAGATTGGTGACAACTATAAAAAAGGTTGGTGGAAAGTTGTGGCTACCACCTGGGGAATAATTACAATTGGGACGATTGTTTGGTTGGTGGTAGATGGATTATTCTAAATCCTTTTCCAGACTAGAAAATTCGGCGGAAAAATCGGAGTCAATGTCGGCACTAAAATCTTGAAGAGTCTCTTGGTCTGAAGTAGTAGTAACCTCCTGTTGGGTGGGAGCTGAAGCTTTTGGAGAAGTGTCGAGAGGGTTTTTGAGACTACAGGCGGAAAGTAAAATGATAGAGAGAATAATTAGGGAAATTTTTTTCATAAAATTTTTCTTAAATAGATTCCTGCCTTCGCGGGAATGACTCAGGTTAATTTTGACAAAATATAACCCCCGAGTCAAACTGACTCGGGGGGTGAGTAACTATTTAGCACGGACTGCTAAACGAAAAGCGTCAAATAGTGTCTGGCGCATAATATTGAGATCGGTACGAACAGTCTTGGCAGAATTATTTAAATCTTTGAGCATGGACTTGGGGTCGGTAGAAACTAAAATAGTTTGATATTGGGCGTCAAAGGTGGCTAAATGGGAAATGTAGTTGGCAGTACTGTAGGTAGCCAGTTTAGCCTTGGCTTCGGTAGTATTTTTACCAGCTGAAGTTTGGGCATCAATTTTGGCCTGAACTTTGGCTTTAATCGTGACATCGAGTAAATTAAATCGTTCTGTTAAATTCTTTTTGATAGCATTGTAGGTGGCAGTTAGACGGTCTTTGCGAAATTGGAGGCGAGTAGCGGAAACGGTGGCTTTGCGATCGATGCCAGGAGTACCGGTTAACCGGATGTTTTTGATGTCTTGACGCATATCTTCACGATCTTCTTTGATGGTGGTGCGAGCTTCTTTAAAGTTTTCGCGAATTTCTTGACGGACCTCACGAGTCTGATTACGAATTTCACTCCAGAGGCTGGGTTTCTTTGTTGGGGATGGAGAGGCAGTTTGGGCAAAGGCGGGGTTAATTACTAATGACAAATTACTAATGACTAATGACAAAAGAAAAATAGGAAACAATTTTGATTTTTTCATAAAGTTTAAAAGATTAACCTTGGTACTAGGTAATACGATTGAGAAGAGCTTTTATTACAGGCAGATTATTTTTGGCAGTGGGGGCAGAAAAAGGTGCCACGACCACCGAGGCGAATGGATTTGACGGGAGTAGAACACTTGAGGCAGGGCTCCCCTGCTCGCTGGTAGACGCGGAAATAGAATTGGTTGGCGCCATAGGAACCGTCAGGGCGGACATATTTATTGTCTTTGGCAGTTGATCCACCAGCAAGGACCGATTGTTGCATGATGGAAATGAGGTGGCGATGGATGAGTTGACATTGCTTGAGGGTAATTTGATTGGCTGGAATTGTGGGATGGATGGCGGATAAAAAAAGTGCATCGTTGGCGTAAATATTGCCGATGCCAGCAAAGAAATGCTGATCTAATAAAACCAACTTAACAGCTCGAGAAGAACGGTGGAGTTGAGAAAAAAGATAGTTTGGGGTGAAGCGGGAGTCGAAAATGTCATGACCAAGATGGGATTGGCTCGCCTCGACTTGGGAGAGATTGTCGAAAACTTTAATCCAACCAAATTTGCGCTGGTCGTTGAAGAATAAGCGGGCTCCGGCAAGCGGAGCCCCTACTTTACTAAAACGAAAAATAATTCGAGTTGATTTGTTGGGAAGATGTTGAGAAAGAGAATCTTTGGTGGGGTGACCGAGCATCTTAACCCCTCCCCCTTCGGGACCTCCCCTTGACAGGGGAGGCTGAAAAATGAGTTGGCCGGACATTTTGAGGTGGACGAGGAGGATTTTGCCATTACTGAGATAAATTGAGAGTTGCTTGCCGATACGAGAGAACTTAGTGATGGTTTGACCAATAACGTCGCCAGGACTGCCAAGAAAACTTTTGGGGTTGAGAATTTCGAGACGGGTAATTTTTTGGTTAGTTAATTTGTCTTCAAGAAAAAGTTTGACAACTTCAACTTCAGGTAACTCTGGCATAAAAATTAATTACTAATTAACAATTAATAATTAGAAATTATACTTTTTGAATAAAATTAAAACTATCTGTAATACTGTGTTGGAGTATTATTCCGAGACCAAACCCTAAATAGAATATTTTTTTATTGAATAAAAAAATAAAAAGAGACAATATCCCATAAAGACTGTGGTGAAGTTTATATCCTAGTAAAATAATAGATTCTTGGTGAAACAATTTTTTTCCGATAATTCCGGTGATAATTTCATAAACAAATGCAAAAATTATTCCTAAAAAAAGAGATAAGATAAACATATTGATTATTTATATTAAATCATCGAGGTTGATGGCGGAGACGGATTGGTTCTTGGCTAAGTGATCGAGGCCAACAAGCATGTCGGTGAGACTATCTTTGATTTGAGAAAGAGAGTTTAGTAAAACCTGGGTTTGGGTGACGTAACCCATAATGAGAACTACTCCAGAAATTTCGCGCTGACCGCTGATTACTTCTGGAAGCAAAAATAATAAAACTAAGGTATAGAAAAAGACTGCAGTATTTTGAAGAGTAAACCATTCGGTAAAACTCCAATGACTAAGACGGCTAAAATGGCGGGAATAGGAGATTTGCTCGAGATCATAATCGTTGGTTTCTTGAAGTTTGGCGTAGTAATTTTCGGTTTTAGTATTTAATATATCCTTAAGATGGGCATATTTTTGAGTGGTGAACTTGTCGATAAAGAGATACATCAGATTGTAGGCACAGACTAAAATAAAAATGCGGATATCGAGAAAAAGCAGGGCGGCGGGAATGAAGATAAGGGAAACTAGACTGTCGACCCCAGGCTGCTTGATGAGGTTGAGAGTCATGGAGGAAGCATCGGCGAAATTGCGAACCGCCTGAATTGATTGGTGACGAGCCTCTTTGGTTGCCGACTGCAAGTCTTTGAGGAGAAAATTGTGAATATCAAAAGAGATGTTGCTGATGGCATTTTCGAGGCGAGTAACAGAGATAAGGCGGAGAAAATTATCAATAATTCTGACAGCAAACAACCAGAGAACAGAAATAATGATGGATTTTAAGTCGCTCTTTTGTTCGAGTAATTTGACAACCTCAGAGAACTGATAAATGGTAATTAGCGGAAGAAAAGCTGAAATGAAGCGAATAAATAGCCAAAAGAGAAATCCCCTCTTGTCGTTGATAATGCGAAAAATAAAGTTGAGAACTTTTTTGGGACGAGGAGACATTAAAATAATTATAGCGGATTTAAATCTCCCCCCAACCCCCTCTTTGAAGAAAGAGGGGAAGTAAATAAATATTTTTTTCTTGGTAAAATAGCAACATGGATAAAAATATTTATGACACCATAATTGTGGGCTCGGGGCCGGCGGGATTGACGGCGGCAATTTATAATGTGAGGGCGGATTTGAAAACAATTGTTTTGGCGGGAAATCAGCCGGGTGGACAACTAACAATGACAACGACAGTGGATAATTGGCCAGGATTTCAGACGGGAATTGGTGGAGTAAAACTGATGATGGATATGCAGAAACAAGTGCAAAATTTGGGAGTGGAGATTAAACAAGGGCTAGTAAAATTGATCAAATCCACCCCCACCCCCTCCTTTGACAAGGAGGGGCGCTTCGCTGTGGAACTGGAAGACGGCTCTACATTACACACAAAGGCGGTGATTTTGGCGACGGGGGCGAGGGCGAAATGGTTGGGACTGCCAAGCGAAGTGGAGTTAGTGGGCAAAGGCGTGTCGGGGTGTGCCACTTGTGACGGATTTTTCTTCCGCAACAAAGTAGTAGTGGTGGTGGGTGGTGGAGACACTGCTTGCGAAGATGCGGTATTTCTGGCTAAATTTGCGAGCAAAGTCTACTTGATTCATCGAAGAGATAGTTTTAGAGCCAGTGCAATTGAACAAAAAAAGGTGTTTGAAAATGAAAAAATTGAGGTGGTGTGGAATAGTGAAATCAAGGAATTAAATCCCTCCGCCACGGCTTCGCCGATGGCACCTCCCTTTGACAAGGGAGATAGCGACAAGTTGCGTGCAGTAAAGGTATTAAACAACAAGACTGGGGAAGAAAAAGTGATGGAAGTGGATGGGTTGTTTGTGGCAATTGGACATAATCCGGCGACAGAGTTTGTAAAAGATTTGGTGAAATTGGATGAAGAAAGCTGTATTGTAACTGGAGAAAACAACCAATATCCGTTTATGACTAGCTGTGAGGGGGTGTTTGCAGCGGGTGATGCGACAACCTCAAATAAAAATTATAAGCAGGCTATTTCGGCGGCCGGAGACGGTTGCAAGGCAGGATTGGATGCGGAGAAATGGCTGGGGAACCAAAAGTGATTTAAGAAGTAAGATTTAAGATTTATGAATAAAACCGAGATTGAGAGGAAATTTTTGGTCAATATAATGCCGGATTTGAGTGGAATTCCAATGGAGGAACAGGATAGATATTTTTTGGAGTTAGGAGAGAAGGAAAAAAGAATTACCAGAATTAATAATCGATATATTTATGAAGAAAAAACCAAAGGAAATGGACTGACGGCCGAAAAAATAGTGAGAGAAATTTCTAAAGATGAATTTGAAAAATTTAAATTGACGGCAACAAACAGTTTGGAAAGAAAGTCTTATGTTTTATCGAAAAGCCCAGAAGTTTTAATTAAAGTTTATAGTGGTGTTTTTGATGGGTTGGTAAGGGCTGAGTTTGAATTTGAAAACGAAGATGAAGCAAAAAAGTTTGTGTCACCGGATTGGGTGGGGAAGGAAATTACGGAAACAGAA
The DNA here is from genome assembly GCA_018062705.1 of Candidatus Shapirobacteria bacterium. Classification (GTDB taxonomy): domain Bacteria; phylum Patescibacteriota; class Microgenomatia; order UBA12405; family UBA12405; genus JAGORQ01. The sequence continues at coordinate 1,784 of JAGORQ010000035.1, read as the reverse complement.
ATTGGCAGAGACGGACGATTGATACAATTGAGTCGTGAGGAGTTTTTGGAAATTTTAGAGGCTTTGAACTAAGTTTTTGATTTTGGCGATGAATTTTTCTTTTGAGAAGTGTTGGGTTTGGGTGACGCAAGCCTGACGGACAGATTCTCTTGTTTGGGCTTGGGCAAGCCAAGCCCCTACTTTACTAATTGCTTTGGCGCAGGATTCGGGCGTTAGTTTGTCAAATAGTACGCCGGTTTTGCCATCAATGACGGTTTCGGTGACTCCCCCACTTTTATAACCAATGACTGGACAGCCAGCAGACATGGCTTCGACGGGGACAATTCCAAAATCTTCGTTGTCGGAACAAAAAATAAAAGCCTGGGCCTCAGACATTAGTTTTAGACGCTTCTCGTTTGTCACTTCACCTAAAAACTCGATGGTTTTGCCTGACATCTGACGTAAAGTGGCTTCGACATTGGCAAAGTTGCGACCAAAGATTTTGAGGGGGACACCGAGCTGGTTACAGGCTTTGATGGCGATGTCGTAACGTTTGGCGAAGGCAAGGCGACCGCCGGTGAGGTAAAAGGGTTCAAATCCCTCTCCCTCCGAAAGCCTTCGGAGGACATCTCCCTTTGACAAGGGAGAAACTTTTGGAATATTCACAGGTGGATTGATGACGACAGAATCACGACGGTAGAATTTATGAATACGGGTAGCGGTGGTGGTGGAATTGGCAATGTATTGGTCGACGTTTTGAGAGTATTTAAAATCGAGAAGACGGAGGAAGTGGTTGGCCATTTGAGCAAAAAACCAAATTAGTTTATGTCTGGATAGATCGCGGGCGGTGGTTAGACCATAAAGGTAGCGAGGTGGGGTATGACAGTAACAAATTAGCTTGGCATTTTTTTTGTTGAGAGAGTTGGGAAAATAGGCCCCAGTAGCCGAGGAAATTATTAGGTCATAATTGGAAAAGTCAAATAAACCGAAAGCTAGCGGGGATAAAAGACGGAGTGGACTGATTAATTTGTGAGCAAAGGGAAAATATTGAAAGAAACTTTGACGAACTCTCCCTTGCCATTTTTTTTCAAGGCGAGGACGGTGAGGACCAAAGAATTGAGGTTTATAGAGGGAAGTGTAAATTGGGGCGTTTGGAAAAATGTCGGACAAGGTTTCGAGTACGCCTTCGGCGCCACCATATTCTTTGAGATAGTCGTGGACGAGGGCGATGCGCATGGCTTATTATACTAAGTTACTTGGGTGTCTAAGGTGACTTAAGTAGCTTGAGGCGAGAACTTATCACTTTTCATTTGTCATTTTTAGAAATAAGTTACTTGGGTTACTTAAGTATCTTAAGTGACTTAATTAAAATAAAGAGCCTTGGTTGGTATCGATAGTTGGTTTAGTTTTGGCAACTTGGGGGTGGTGGCGGTGAAGGCGGGCAGAGAGAGATTTAAAGTGATATTGATCAAACAGAGCTGAAAGCCCATCAATGTTTCGAGAAGACCAAAGGGAGGAACGAAGAGAAAATTTGAGTGGAACAGTGTCGACTAATTTAGCAAGTTTTTGGGAGAGATAGGCATTGTCGCGATCGGCGATTAGGCGAGACCTGACTAAGTTACTTACGCCATTTAGGTGATTTAAGTCGCTTAATGACTTATAAATGTTGTCGAGGGTAACGTAGGTGGTGAGAAGATTAATGGCGGTTTTGGGGCCTATTCCAGCGACACCAGGATAGTTGTCGGACATATCCCCCATCAGGGCTTTGAGATCGACTACTTGATTAGGATTAACACCCAACTTGG
>JAGORQ010000034.1 GCA_018062705.1 Candidatus Shapirobacteria bacterium | reverse complement strand
CACCAAAGGCGGGCAGGGATTCCCTCCTTCGACACAGAGTTGATAAAATAGACCAATGGGAATAATGAAATTAATTGGGGGGATACTTTTTTTGTATTTGATATGGCGGAATTTGCGGGATGATTATCCGGAGGAAAATTTGGTGGCGTATTCTTGGGCGGCTTTGGCGGTGTATTTGGCAAGTGGTCGATTGGCCTATGGTTTAATTAACTGGGGGGTTTGGAATGAAAATTGGTTGGATTGGTTGAATTTTTTGACTAACAAAGGATTCTTTTTTGGGATGGGATTTGTAGGTATGTTGATTACTTCTTACGTTTTTCCGGTAGCCAGCAACTGGAAGCCATGGTCATTTTTGGAAGATGTTATGGGGATTATTTACTTGTTTATGGCGTTTTTGTTTGTGGGTGACTTTTGGAGTTCGAACCTGGACTACAAGATATTAATGTTGATAGGGATTATGGTGGTGGGTTTTTTGACGGGGGAGTACTTTAAAAGTAAATACAGGTCTTATTCCTGGTATCACAGTGGGAAAAAGGGGTTTGCTTTTTTTGGGGCAAACTTGATTGTGGGCGTGCTTATGGGTCTTTGGGCTTATTTTGCGGCAAAACAGGGGTTAATTTGGCTGGTTTTATATATGGGGTCAAGTTTGGTATCCTTAGCGGGGTTAATATTTTTAGCTGATATAGCAAATAAAAAATAAATGAACAATAACTCGATTCCACAAAGGCTGTTGAAACCAATAAAAGATTTTTTGGAAAATGAATTGGTTAAACTGAAAAAGCAGGAGAAAAAAATTAAAAGTGCTGATCCATTTTCTGATGAAAGTCGAACGACAAGAAATTCGCCAGAAGAGGATTTGGACGAACAGATTGGACATTTTGATTCAGAAGTTAAGGCTAGTTTTGTGAAGACACAGATAGTCCAATTACGTAAGGCTTTGACACTAATGAAGTTGGGGAAGTATGGTATCTGCCAAAGTTGTGGAAAAATGATTGATACAGATAGATTGGCAGTTAGTCCAGAAGTAACGGTCTGTATTGGATGTGAGCGAGAGAAGGAGAAATAGGGTGAATAATTTTGGTATAAGTTTTGGTTGGTATTTACCGTGGGTTATGTTGATAAACAGTATTGTGTTGTTGGCTTTGATTTGGTGGTGGTGGAAAAATAGAATTTGGGGGATTATGCTGATAATTTTGGGGGGAGGTTTGAATTTGGTCGACAGATTTAGATTTGGTTATGTTCGAGATTATTGGCAAATACCCGGTACATTAATTTATAATAATTTTAATGATTGGTTAATTTTTGCAGGTGTGGTGATTGTGATATGGAAATTATGGAGAAAAAGATAAAAATTGTTTACGAAGAAGATGGTTTTATGGTGGTGGATAAACCAGCGGGGGTGGTGACGACTAGAGAAAGTGCTAAGTCCTTAGTGCAAAGTGCACAGTACCTGGAAGATTGGGTGGGGGAGTATTTTCCTAATAATCTGGCTAGAAAGGGGATTGTGCATCGACTGGATAAGGGGACGAGTGGTTTGGTGGTGGTTGCTAAGACAGGAGAAATGTTGGCTAAATTGAAAGATATGTTTAAAAAGAGAGAGGTAAAAAAGACTTATGTGGCCTTGGTGTCGGGAAATTTTCCGTTTGAAGCAGAAATTCAGATGCCAATAAAAAGGTCGAATTATGGTTTTGAGAAATTTAGCGTGAGTGAGGAAGGGAAGTCGGCCTGGACCATTGTAAAAATATTGTCAAAGCACCAGAAAAATGGAAAAATATACAGTAAGGTGGCGGTAAATTTAAAGACAGGTCGGACCCATCAAATAAGGGTTCATTTGAGTTACTTAAGATATCCAATTATTGGGGATCGGTTGTATGGAGGTGAAATGCTTTTGGACAGACCGTTTTTGCATGCGTCAGTACTGGAAATCAATCATCCGATAACCAATAAAAAAATGGTATGGCGATCAGAAGAGCCAAGTGAATTGGTTGATTTTTTGAGAGATTATGAAAAAATGGATTAAATTGTGCTTGGTAATTACTGTTGGGCTGGTGGTGGCTAATAGCCTTGGTCTAAAAAATGTTTGGATAAACAATAATGATTATCGGATAGGGGTAATATCACCTGAAGGTGTGGGATTGGTGTCAGTATCTGATCAGAGAAAAATGGTTAATTTGCTGGTAATTCCTAAAGATAGTGTGGTGTGGATCCCTTTTGGTCCAGGTAAGTATGAAGTAAATAAAATTACAAAACTATTTGAGATTGATAAGCAATTGAATTTAGAAAAAATGATGTTTGTATATAATTGGGGGTTTGTGCCGAATAAAATAATTACTATCAATAAGGTTGAGGATTGGGAATTGAGTACTGGTTGGTGGAATGAGTGGGGAGTGGTTAATTGGTTGAGATATAGATTGAATGAAGGTGATTGGTGGTATAGGACGAGTGTTTTAAAAGGGGCGATAAGTAGTAAAAATGGTGATATGGTAGATACATTGTCGAGAGATTTTGCAGATGCAACAACCCTGAGAGATAATGTGAAGTTGGCAATTTATAATGATAGTGGTAGTGATGGTTTGGCGGGTTTTATTGCAAATATTTTGGAATGGAGTGGAATGTCGGTAGTGGGGCTAGAAAATAGTGACGGCCAAAAAACTGACGGTTGTATTTTTAATTATGGAAAAGAGGTTGGAGGGACAAGGACAGAGGATTTGTTAAAAAAAATGTTTCCTGATTGTAGTTGGGTTTTGGATGAGAAAAAAGGCGGTAATTTGGTTGATCTTTATTTTGGAGAAAAGTATGCTCAAGTGATAAACTACGAGAGCTATAAAACCAATTACTAATGACAAATTACTAATTACTAATAGAAAAGTAATTTTTTTTGTTTTAATAATTAGTAATTGGTAATTATTAATTAGTAATTATCTGTGTCAGGACATTCTAAATGGGCGAATATTAAAAATAGAAAGGGAGCACAAGACAAGAAAAGGAGCGAATCGTTTACTCGGGTGTCAAAAGATATTTTGACAGCAATTCGAGGTGGAGGCGGTAACACGAATCAATTATCAAATACTGCCTTATCTCAGGCAATAATAAAAGCCAGAGAAGTTAACATGCCTAAGGAAAATATTGAGAGATTGATTTCCCGTTTTGAAGAGAGAAAGTCGAACTTGATTACGGCAGTGTTTGAGGGGTTTGGACCATTGTCGGTACCTATAGTGGTTGAGGTGGAAACTGATAACAAAAATAGAACTCTGGGGGAGATAAAATTGATTTTTAGAGATCACGGGGCTAGCTTAGGAGAAGCTGGTTCGGTGGCTTTTTTGTTTGATAGATTAGGAGAAATTGTAACTAATGGATTTACTGAGGATCAAGAATTGGAATTGATTGATGATGGAGCCAAGGACTTTCAGGATAATTCAATTTTTACTGAGGTGAGCGACTTACACAAGGTGGCTGAAAAGGTAAAAAACATGGGGGTAGCGGTTGAGTCGTCAGGAATAATTATGAAACCGAAATCAGCAATTGAATTGAGTAGTGAAGACGATGTTAGTAAAATTTTGGATTTAATTGAAGAACTGGAAGAAAATGATGATGTGGTTAATGTGTTTGCTGGATTTGATTACCATGAGTAAAAGATTTAAGTACCTAATTTCATCGATACTATCGGCTCTGGGTTTTTTTATGTTTGTTGGTTTGCCTTATGAGTCGAGATATTTCGGTTTGATGGCGGGGATGGTGTTGGTTATGTTTTGTTTTTGGTTTGGGTTGGGGATTGTGTTCACCGATGACTTTGATTTGCGAATGATGTCCGTTATTCTACCAACTTTCTTTTTTGCCGGTTTTGGTTTGTTTATTGCTTTGATACCTTATTCTTTTGCTTCGGCGGTATTTTTTAGTTTGGTGTTTGGGGTAGTTTATTATGTCCTGTTTTTGGTGGAGAATGTGTTTATGGTGGCGATTGGTTATAAAACGGTGCCACTATATCGAGCAGCGTACACAGTTAGCTTGATTATTTTGCTACTGACGGCTTTTTTTATGTTTGACACTCTGTTTTCGTTTAGATTGTTTTTTGTCTGGAATGTGTTGGGGGTGGCAATCATTTCGGCAATAATATTTTTATATCAGTTTTGGGCGGTGGCCATTGAATTGTCAGATGATGGTAAAGGTAAGGATAGGCGCGGTTTTGTGCTTTGGCCGACTGTTGTTTTGACGGAAATTTCCCTGTGTTTGTCGTTTCTGCCAACTGGTATATTTAAAGGGTCGGTGTATCTGGTAGCTATTATTTATATATTGTCTGGGTTAATTCAGGCGGAAATTCGCGATCGACTGTTTAAAAGAACTTATATGATGTATGTTTGGACAATGGTGGCTTTAGTTCTGGCTATTTTGCTGGCGACGAGATGGAGATAATAATTAATTGATAATTTCTAATTACTAATTAATAATGAAATCGGCCAAAATTTAGGAAACTAGCAGGGGAGTTTTAAAGAGAAGTGCCCGGTCAGATCTGTGTTTAAGACTATAAAATATAAATTAATACGAAAAAACGTAAGGCTTTTTGAAGCTAAAATAATTAAATTTAGATTCGAATTTGGCAAGAAAATTTTTGGGTGATAAGGCGAGGCAGGGGAGTAATACCCTATAATATATAGGCCTATAATATTGTTATTTTTTCACATTATGTCCTATAATTTTCACAGATAAGTGATATAGAGTGATATAGTCTGTGTGGATAACCAAGTTTTGGGTAAATGTATCACCTTAGGTGCTGGGAGGAGTGGTGGTAGAGAGTAGATTTAATGACTAATTGCCAATTACTTATTACTAATTAGGTAAAGAAATAGAGTGGGTGGTGAGTAAATAATTAGTACTCACCTGGTGGCAGGGTAGCCAATTATTTTATTTCGCAGAATGTATCTTTCACGAAATAACAGATTGGAGAGCGTGGGGGAGAGGGCAAAATACAAAAAATCCCAAACTCTAAATTCTAAAATCTAAAAAGATATAAATGAAAGAAAGGGCATAAAAGGGAAATTAAAAAGTGCTTAATTCGCCTGCCTGGGACAGGTGCTCTGGAATCTGTGGGCTAGCTTTAAACTGCTTGCCGGACTCCCCCATTAATCTTTTTACCTAAAGATAGGTATAAAGTACTAATGGCTTCACCAGCGCCCCTGCAATAAACGTTTTAAAGTATAATGGACTAATGACAAGTGATTTGGCGGTTTTAGTAAGAAGGTTTTTGGAATATTTGGAGGTAGAGCGAAATTGCTCGTCGTTGACCATAGAGAAATACTCGAGGTATCTTGGTGTTCTGACTGAGTATTTGCAAAAGGAGGTGGAAAGAGTCCCGCAAATTGGAGATGTCACTTATGAGTCGGTTAGAAAATTTCGTTTGCATTTAACTAGAATGCCTGGGTTGTATGGTGATATGAAAGTTGTGACTCAGGGATATTACGTTATAGTTTTAAGATCTTTTTTGAAATGGGCGATGAAAAATGATATTGATTGTTTGCAACCTGAAAAACTTGAGGTCCCAAAAAACTCTGAACATAGTTTAAAATTTTTAAATTCCGAACAGATTGAGAAATTGATGAATCAACCATTAGTTTCTACTCCGGTAGGCTTGCGTGATAAAGCAATTCTTGAGTTGTTGTTTTCTTCAGGACTACGTGTGTCAGAATTAGTGTCGTTAAATCGTGAGCAGATTGATTTGAAAACTCGAGAGTTTGGTGTTGTAGGTAAAGGAGGTAAAGCCCGAGTTGTTTTTATTTCGCGAAATGCGGCATTACATTTGGATAGATATTTGGTTACACGGGAGGATAAGCTAAAACCATTGTTTATTAGTTATTCAAAACGAAATAGTTTAATCAAAGATGATAAACACTCACGACTAACCTCCAGAATGATCCAATATATTGTAGTAAAATATGTTCGACAAGCACACTTACCAGTGTTGGCTACCCCACACACATTACGTCATTCTATGGCGACCGATTTGCTACGAGCTGGGGCGGATCTGAGGTCGGTCCAGGAACTATTGGGTCACAAAAATATTGCCACAACTCAAATATATACTCATGTGACCGATGCAAGGCTTCGCGAGGTCCATGAGAAATTTCATAGAGGAAATCAAAACCCCTCTGTCCCGGCGGGTGCCGGGACATCCCCCCTCCCCTCCGAGGATCTCCGACTTGAAAAAGGGAGAGACACAGACAATTAGTTTTTGGTTGACTCCCCTACTCTGTATTATATAGAATAAAGTTATCTGTGAAGAAAATATTTTGGGTAATTTTAGTATTAATAGTTTTGTTCTGCTGGTATATGACCCAAGTTATTGATTGTGTAAATAATCGGAGGCTTGGAGGTTTGGTGGTTGATAAGGCGATGATTATTGATTGTAGTTATTAGTCGATGTGTAATGGGTGTGTCCTATAGTTGACTCTCCTATTTGTTATAGCTGGTTAACAGTTGATTGAACAGGAAAATTGGTCGAATATAATTAAAAATGCCGTAAATATCGATAAAAATAGAAAAATAACCTTCATTAGCAGATACCTTGTTTGTTTGCTAAACTCCTCTATCCCATAACGTATATCCTGTATTATAACTAATATGGGTGTCCTATAACTTTACTATAAGATTTGTGCATTAGAAAATGCCTTAAGATAAGTTAGTTTTGAGTATTGTCATGGCGTTTACCTTATCATCACTCGTCTTCATTCTCATCAAAATGACCCCTTTGGTGTTGCGATTTAGTACGGGAATGTTTTTGAGAGGTTGGTTGATAGTGACGGCTTTTTTGGAGACCAGAATGATATTTTCATCAGTTTCGTCGACAACTTGGGCGGCGGCGATATTGCCGGTCTTTGATGTTAGATTGCTGACCTTGACGCCGACACCGCCACGTTTTTGGAGTGGATAGAGGTAGACGTCGGACCGTTTGCCAACACCATTTTCAGTAACTGAGAGAAGATGGCGGAAAAATTTTTCGCCTTTTTTTTCTTTGGACAAGGCCTGGAGAGTTTGCGGAACAATATCCATACTGGCCAACACATCCCCATCTTTGAGTAAAATCCCCCTAACTCCACGAGTGTTGCGACCCATTGGTCGACAATCAGACTCGTTGAAGCGGATACATTTGCCTTTTTCGGTAACTAAGAAGACCTGGTCATTACCAGTGGTTAATTTAGCCCAGACTAATTGGTCACCCGAGTCAAGCTTCATAGCAGTCAATCCTGATTGACGGATATTGTTGAAGCGGATGAGGGAAGTTTTTTTGACGGTACCTTTTTTGGTAGCCAAAATAATGTACTGACGGGTTTTATCTTTGTTGACTGGTAGGAC
>JAGORQ010000033.1 GCA_018062705.1 Candidatus Shapirobacteria bacterium | reverse complement strand
TAAGCTAAAATACACAAACAAAATATACCAATGAGACAAAGAAACATTTTCAACCCAGACCCAAAAGTCCCATTCAAACTAAGCCGTTCCAAGCTGGAAGATTTTACTCGTTGCCCTAGATGTTTTTATTTAGACCGTCGTCTCGGTGTTGGCCGTCCTTCGATGCCATCTTTCAACCTCAACTCCGCAGTTGATACATTATTCAAAAAAGAGTTTGATGTTCATAGAGCCAACGGTACCAAACACCCACTAATGGAACATTACAAAATTAACGCCGTTCCGTTCCAACACCCCAAAATGGATATTTGGCGCGAGAATTTCCAAGGTATCCAAGTCCATCACCCACTTAGCAACTTTATCGTCACCGGAGCAATTGATGATATTTGGGTTACGCCAGATAATCAACTTCATGTAGTTGATTACAAAAGCACCGCTTCCGAAAAAGGCATCGATATGGACGGCCCGTACAAAGACGGATACAAAAGACAAATAGAAATCTATCAATGGCTCCTTCGCTCCAGTGGATTCGATGTTAGTAATATTGGATATTTCGTTTACGCAAACGGAAGAACAGACAGAAAAGCCTTTGATGGCAAACTAGAATTTGATGTCGAAATATTTCCTTACACTGGAGATGCTGGTTGGGTAGAAGACGCCCTCCTCAAAGCCCGTGACTGTCTAGAATCCGACACTCTTCCCGCCAGCGACCCTGCTTGCGAACACTGTATTTATAGAACAGAATGCAAAGAAGTCGAAAAGTAGCCCATTAACTCGAATATAATATTGACAGTTATGCTAAATAAATTATGAATTCTTTACCAAAACAAATTCTCAACTATTTTGCCACATTTACCGAAACTAGATTTAACTTTCGACGACTTATCAACTACAAGTGGACCAATAACGAGCTAACTTTAGACTTTTCGTTTTTCCCCCAATTTCAAAACCAATTGCTAGAAAAGATAAAGGTCGGAGATACTTCTCCAGTTTCAATAAAACAAAACGAACAGACAATATCTATTTCTCAAGACCAAATTCTTGCCGAAATGCAAAAAGTCCTAATCAAAGACCTAAACTCTGCATACCTTCAAAAATGTTTGGCTGATGAAGAAGCCATTATTAACGAAGAAGTAAAAGATGACCCGGAGTTGTTCGAGAAAAGTAAAAAGTTGGCCGAATCTGAGGCTATCAGAGTTTACCTTGTGGCGCTTCGCCGTCAATTTGAAACAATTTTAAACAACCTCCAGGAAAAACTAGTTGACCAAAAAAAAGCAGAATTTAATATTGAACATACCCCACCATCTATTTTTGGAGTAGCCAATTTTATTAATCAACATCTAGAGAAAATAAAATTACTAGCTCGCGACTTCGTAGACAGTGAAACTTTAGTGGATAAAATAAAAAATTATTTTGAAGAAAATATCGATGATATTATTATTTTTGATTTGTTTTACAATCTTCAAAAATATACCGATTTCTCTCAGCTCGGGACTATGTTTTTATTTTTTCATGCCTTGGAAAAAGACACGGAAAGCTACCCTTTATATTTTTTAGAAGCTGAATTCAAAAACACTACTACTGAAATACTACTTACATTTCCAAGAGATTTAGTTTTACTTAACACTCCAGCTATCAACTTTTTTAAATTTGAAAAAGTTTTGACAATCCCCAGAGCGTCGTCGCCTTCGGCCGTTAACTCCCACCTTGTTGGTATTGAATCGTTTTTTCAAAACCAGTATGGTTTTCAGACTCCATTTATTCTGGAACCATCTTTTAATTCAATTACCCACAACAACACCGATTTTCCTGCTATTAAATGTCGCATTGGATTGCAGACGGTAGTTAATGAAGACAAAAAACTACTCGATTACTCCGAGTTAATGACTAAATTGGAAATGGGGGTGGATAGTAAATTCTCTCAATTCATCGACCAATATATTAAAGGTACTGTTCCAAATCATCAAGAAGAGGTTGACCAAGTATTTCGCGACAATTACCCCATTCAATCACCCAAAAGATATGTTTCTGATAGCCCCATACCACTCAACAATTCTCAAAAAAGAATTTTGTTGGCTTTAGCAAATGAGAAGAATCATATTATTGTGGTTGACGGACCTCCCGGAACTGGTAAGTCACACACCATCGCTGCTCTTACCTATTGGGCCAATGAACAAAAAAAATCAGTTTTAGTAACTTCGCACAAAAAAGAGGCTCTCGATGTCATCGACCGAATGCTGACCGACAAATTTAAAGGTTTACACCCTCAAGCAAAGCCTTCCATTGTTCGGATGGATAAAGAGACAGGGTCTGCTAATAACTTACCAAATACCTTACAAACTAGTGTTATCAATGCCGCCAACGAAAGGAATCTCGGATACAACATCCAAGCTGTCCAAAACGACACAACCGCTATTGAGGAAAAAGTATTTCACGCCGTCGATTCCAAGTTAAGTCAAAGTAAAGATTATCAGTCGTATATTCGAGATTTAGTCAGTTTAAATTCAATAGAATCTGACTTGTCAACCGACCCAAATTTTCAGTCCATTGTCTCTTCAATTTCATCTTCTACGGAATTGATAGAATTTTTAAAAATAGTTGAACTTCTAAAATCTGAAAAATTCAATTATTATTCGGGGCTTAGTTTAGATGAATTCAAATTTCTTTTGGTCCAACAAGAAAAAATCCCTGAATTTCTTGAGGCTTGTGAAAAATTAAATCAAATTCCATCCGATGCCTTAAAAGTTAATTTGAATGTTGCTGAAGTCTCACAAAAGTTCCGGGATTTTGTTGTCGAACTAAATAAATATTTTAGACCAGACATTAGTCTCGGAAAACTTGCAGTCAAAGATACCACTGCCGGTATCTTCCAAAAGATAATCGGGCAGGGTCCCAAAGAGGCACAGCTAAAAGAACTACTTTCCCAGCTAAAGTCCCTCGAATATAAGGGAACAATTAATGGAATTGCCAAATACCTTGGAATTGAGCCAGATTCATTATCACTTGGTGACCTAACCATGGGTGTTCAAAAAATCAGTTTTGCTCTGTCTGTCAAACCTTACCTTAATTTAATTTCCTCTTATCAATCGCTTCCAGGGAACAAAGACAAGGATATTGTCTACATCTTTGACACCATGAAAAAGTTTAGTCAGTCATCAGACATTTTTAGTGAGGATTTGGCGAAAAATATCAATCGGCTTTTTTCTGTTTATGGTTTGTTATTAGACAAGGTTGGTGTCATCAAAAATGATTTAAGTAGCTTAAGCCGTTTGGTGGGAAGTGATGATACTACTCTTAAAATATGGAGTTGGATTCAACTTCACGCCAAGCTATCACAACACAATCAGTCAGATTCACTAGACCGTCAAGACATTGACACTCACTTTAAGTTAAAACAAAAAGAGATTGAGAATATCAACGACCAGCGACTTAAAGACTTAAACAATCATCTTGGCGATATTGCCAAAATTAAAGTCTCCTATGAGGGTGGCAAAAGATTTTCAGCTACCGAAGCAAGTGTTTTACTGTCATCAGTTTCTTGCGTTATAGCCGAGCCCTCAACCATTTCTAAATTTTTTCCCATGGAAGAAGGCATTATTGATGTCTTAATCATCGACGAAGCCTCTCAAGTGTCTATCGCCGACTCAATTTCTTTAATACTCCGTGCTAAACAAGTAGTAATTTTTGGAGACGAATATCAATATGGTGCTGTCAGCGCTCAAAACGTAAGTTCTAAATATTCAACTAGTTATTTTAGCGAAATAATCTCAGCCTATGCCGAAGATTATCATACGACAGTCACCGACAAAGCCAAACAAGAATTGGTGAATGAGATATCAAAGGATGTTGACCCAGACGAGCAGCAAAGTGACACACTCATAAAACCACAAGAAGGCACGGTGCTTTGGTTAAAAACTTTTAACATTCGGACCTCAACTTTGACTTTTGCCAAAGCTATTGCCAATTACACTACTTCACTAAAAGAACATTTCCGTAGTTTCCCCGAAATTATTGGCTATTCCAATGACTTTTTCTACAAAGAAGCCCAAATGGAATTATTGGTCAACCGTATTAGAACCAAACCTATTGGTGAGGTTTTGCAATTTATCAAAGTCGAATGTCAAGGTAAATCAGGAGCCAATGTCAATTTAGACGAAATTGAAGCTATCGGTGATGATCTTCAAAAGCGGATCGATTCTGGTTTCAAAGGTAGCGTCGGTATTATCACCTCTTTTAAAGAACAACAAGCCCGAATGGAACAATATTTTAATGAAAAATTTAACATGCCCGTCATGATTCGAGATCATAAACTAACAGTTTGGTTCGTTGGTGATGTTCAAGGTGAAGAACGAGATTTAATTTATTATTCTTTTGTCGAAGTAAAAGATATTAGTAACGCCAATCTTTCCAGTATCTACCCTGTACTTGGTGGTACGGCAGACGATATTCGTAGTCTAAAAATGCAACGTTTGAATGTTGGGTTTAGTCGTGCCAAAGATACCATGGTATTTGTTCACAGCCAACCCATTGAACAGTTTAGCAATACTCGTCTTGGGGATGCTCTCAAATACTACCAGAGAAATTTTGAAGAGAATCAAAAGAATGATTTCTTTATCGAAGATGAATCAATCTTTGATTCACCGATGGAAAAGAAACTTTACTCGCTTTTACTCCAAACTAATTTCGTTCAAAAAAACCGTGATCATGTCAAAATTGTCCCTCAGTTTGATATTGGCAAATACATCTCTAAGGAATATGCCGTAAATATTCCAAAATATCGCAGTGATTTCCTTCTAACTTTCTCCAACAGTGGTAAAGAAAAAGTTCTGATCCTCGAATATGACGGACTGGAATACCATTTTAAAAACCCCTCCGAAGTTGATCATCTTAATTTCTCTCAAGAGTACATCGACTATGATGTTTCCCGCCAATTAGAGTTAGAAAGCTATGGCTATCATTTCCTCCGTCTTAACAAATTTAATCTCCGCCCCAGCGTCAAAGATGAAACGGAGGTTGATGTCTTAAATCATTTATTAGAAGAGCGGTTACAATAGAATTATGTCTCAAATAAAATTATCCCTAGAAGAAAAAGCTCAAATTATTGACGCCATTAATAAAGATTTGGAACCCTCCGCCGAACTCTGTCCAAAAATATTTCCTAGTACCTCCCAAAAATTTGACATTGCCTCGCTCGATCGAGCCAAAATTCCTACTATTGAATATGCTGGTAAAAGGACCAAAGCCGCCATTCTAGCTGAAGGCACTGCGGGTATTGGTGCCGCCCCACTTCAAGTAGTTAGAACTTTTGGAGAAGGATCGGATAAAGACTGGAAAAATTTAATTGTCCAAGGTGACAATCTTCAATTTCTCAAAACTTGCTACAAAAATGTCGATCCATTAATTAAAGATAAGGTCAAAGGTAAGATTAAATTGATCTACATCGATCCTCCTTTCGCTACCAAAAGTGATTTTGGTGGTAAAGATGGGGAGTATAGTTACACCGACAAAGTCGACCGAGCTCATTTCCTCGAAACCCTTCGTGAACGCCTTATCTACCTCCGAGAACTTCTCGCTGACGACGGCTCCATCTACGTCCACCTCGACCAAAAAATGAGCCATTATGTGAAGATTGTTATGGATGAGATTTTTGGAAAAGATAATTTTAAAAATGAGATATTGTGGTGTTATAGTAGCCCTGGTAGGTCACAAAATACCTTTGCCAATAAACATAACCCTATATTTTGGTATACCAGGAGTAAGTCTTGGATTTTCAATGGAGATGATGTTCGGATTCCAATGATAGCAGGAAACGCTACTTACAATGGAGGTTCAACTTATGGTGTAAAGGTAGTTGAAAAAGACGGTAAAAGATATCGTGTTAGTACTAGCGCAGGAAAAGAATATTGGTACGATATTGACCTTGGAAAGATACCTGAAAACTGGTGGACTGACATCCAATACCTTCAGCAACAAGTAGAGGAAAGAAAAAGTTTTGATTATCCGACACAAAAACCAGAAAAACTTCTTGAAAGAATTATTAAAGCGTCTTCAAATACTGGTGATATTGTGATGGATTGTTTTGCTGGAAGTGGCACAACAGGTGCAGTTGCAGAAAAGTTAGGAAGACGTTGGATTATGTGTGACTTTGGTAAACATGCAATTTACACAATCCAAAAAAGAGTTGTCAATATAAGTGAAAGTAAGAAACTAGGAAAAGATGTAAAAGCTGGTGAAAAATATGGATTAAAACCAAATCCATTCTCGGTTGTGTCATCGGGAGCGTATGATTTTAGCCACGTTATGGACCTGAGGAAGAATAAAGAAACATACGTCGATTTTGTACTTGGATTATTCCAACTAGCTCGTGATGATAATAAAGCGGCAAAGTTTAGGCTACCAAATATTTACTCCACCAAGGACAGTAATCCCGTTGAAGTTTATCCCGTTTGGGAGGACAACTATCTCAAGTTTGTCCGCATTGATGAGAACTATCTCCAAGGCATCCTAGACCAATCAGGTGGACGTCTGCGTGGCGACTATTACATTATCACCCCCGAAACTTGTGCCAATGTTGGTGACACTAAGTTGGTCAATCAGGATGGTAAAGAAGTCGATTTCCATATTCTTTCTTTCCCCTACAAAATTCTCGAAGATATTTCCCAAAAGCTAGAACTTCAAGAACAACCAAGCTCTTCTGACAATATTAACAATTTAGTTACCTCAACTTCCTTCTACTTCAACGAGGATGTCGAAATTGAAATGAGTCGGGTTCAGGGAGGGCTTAAAATTGATCGTTTTGACACCAAGATACTCGATAGTGCGGGCAACAAATTTGAAAGTTTCTCAGGCATTGCCATGTTTCTAATTGATCTAAATTATGCCCCAGGTAAACCATTTGATATGGACGTAGCTGTGTATGCCAAAGAAATCGGTGAAGATGGAACTTTAAAAGTTGATGGCTTAACTCCGAGTGTTGGAGTTATTGCTATAGATAAGCACGGCAACGAAAGTAAACCCTATTCAATCAAATAATATGAGCGAAAAAAAATTTACTAAACCAAGAGGCCGTCATTTTAAAACCGTCGACCGAATTAATTTATCGGAAAATGTTCTAAAAGTTAATTTGAGAAAGGGTAGCAAAACTAATTTCAATTTCAACGAGATCGAAGAATTCGTCCAAGCCGTCTCAGGTGGTCGGGAGTATCAGGTCGAAGCCATTAAAAACGTTATGGCCTACTTATGGTCTGGCGGCTACAAAAATATTACCGAGTTAGCCAAAGAAAACTTTGCTTCAAATGAACATTTACAGGAGCGTTTTGGCAACGAAGAGTTAATGCTTGGCCACCTACCTTTATCTGATCGACTATCTGGTGTGGTTCATATGGCCACAGGTACGGGAAAGTCCTACGTCATTTATGCCGTCGCCTATTTATCCTTAGTCATGGGATTGACCAAAAGAGTTTTGGTTCTTGGACCATCATCAACTATTATCGAAGAAGGGTTGAGGGATAAGTTTAATGACTTTATGCACCGTGACGAGTGGAATAATAAACTCCCAAAAGAGTATCAGGGTAAAGCTATCGAGCTTTTTAAAAATAATGACGTTATCGGTGATGACAGT
>JAGORQ010000014.1 GCA_018062705.1 Candidatus Shapirobacteria bacterium | reverse complement strand
ATCCAGTCAAATGGCGATATCCCATTGTGTGCGGTTGATTATGAAGGAAAAGTGGTTGGTGGTAATATTATGACTGATAAAATACTGGACGCTTATTATTCAAAAAGTGTCGATAAAATTAGAAAAATGCATCAGTCGGGTAATGCGGGAAAATTTGCAATGTGTGCTAATTGTCGTTTTTCGGAGAGAGGGATGTATTGGTGGATGTAAAACGGCGGTAGAGATTGACGACTGCAGTTGGAATTAGAGATAGATAATGGTGTATTTCAAAATCAGTTTTTGTCCGCTGTTTTTGAACTTGATAACGGAAATTGTAAATCTTGGGGAAAGTGTATATAAAATTTTTGAAAAGCTTAAATAAGTGTCGGTCGTATTCAGTGTTGAAGTTGAGATATATAGGTATCAAAAGAGCCAGAAAAATTAAATATAGAGTGTAGACAGGGAGTATAAATATAAGTGAAGTGGCTTGATAATTGGTGAAGGCCGAGAGAAAGCTACCATAGGTCATGAGCGCCAGCTGGTAGCTTCGTTGTTTACCGATGGAGCCACTACCGAGATGGTAAATATAGGCTCTGTCGACACTAACGTTGCGGTAGCCGTTGATTACTAATCGCCAGCACAGATCCAGCTCCTCACCATAAAGAAAGAAATTGGGATTAAATCCGCCAATGCCCCTAAAAACTTGATGAGAGATGAATAGCCCTGAGCCGAGAATTACAAATGAGTTGTTTGGTTTTGTGGTGGGTATACCTCGAGGGTTACCGAAAATATCGATGATACTGTCTATTTTGGATGATGTGAGTGGCAGTTTACTGTCAAATTCACAGATAATACAGTTAAGACAACCAATAGGAAGCGAGGATTTTTTTTGGGAGTGATTGTAAGAAGTGAGAATATTTTTTTGATAGTTGCGGTCAAGATAGGTATCAGGATTAAGAAAAACAAAAAATTTACCAATTGATTTTGATGCGCCGAGATTACACCCACGGCCGTATCCAATATTAGTGCTTTTTACTAATTTAAATTTGTGGTTGAGTTGGCTTAAGATTTTTATTGAGTCGTCGGTTGAGCCGTTATCGACGACAATTGTTTCATGTGAAGATTCTGACTGATCGGAGATGCTTTTGAGCAGTCGAGGTAGATAGATGGCGCCGTTGTAGTTGATGATAATAAAGCTAATTTGAGGCTGAGTCATTGTGATGCACGCGCTATATAGATGAACTGAAAAGCCAACAGGTTTGGTAAAATTTTTAGTTGATGACCAAGGCCGGTGGGGATGGCCTTGATAATGTCATATCCGGAATGTTTAAATAAATTTCGGGCAGACTTTTGAGTAAAAAAACGCAGGTGGTCTTGATTAAGAATGCCGGCCGGAACATAGTTAAATTTACCAAATAAAAGTTGGAGTCGGATTTCGAGGCGGGCAATATTGGGAATGGAGGCAATAATTAAACCATTTGGTTTTAGAAGTGGTCTGACAGTTTGCAACATTAGGTCGGGTCGAGGTAGATGTTCGAGAATGTCGGCAAAAACAATATAGTCATATTTTTGCTTTAGAGGAATTTTAGTATTGATTGATAAGTCTAGTTTCAAGAGTTGGCGATAATACGGCTTGGCTCGTTTGAGTGCTTTCGAGTTTATGTCGATGCCATCAAAGGTAGCTTGGGAACCAACTAGTTTTCCTAGTACGCCAGTGTTGCAGCCAACGTCAAGCACTGTGGTGCCTGGCTTGATCAGGGAAGTGATTATTTGAAGTGGACTGTGTGGATTGGGATTGTTGGCAATCAAGCCATCTTTGTCAAACATGTTGGTATATTTTAATTTATTTGCGAGTAGATGTCTTGGGCGCGTTGAGACCATTCCCATGATGATTGAATAAGTGTGGTGGCCTCATTAGAGATTTTTTTATATAATTTCGGGTTGCGATATAGTTTTATAATATTATCGGCAAAATCGACTAAATTATCTTTTTTGGCTTTGATCATACCTTTGGGGTAATATGATTTGAGTGACAGCAGATCAAAACTAACTCCGGGTAGCCCCCAGGCCATAGCTTCGGCTGCTGCCATACCGCCACTATCAAAAGTTGCCGGATGAACAATTATGGCTGAGTCACGGAAAATCGATTCCTTTTCTAATCCATCGACAAATCCGAATAATTGGATATTTTTGTTAAGTTTCAATTGGTTTATTTTGGCAATCAACTCTTCTTCTAGCTGACCGTTGCCGATAATTGCTAGTTTTGCTTTTGGATAATGCGCGACTACCAATTTCCAAATATCGATCAGAATCAGGATGCCTTTTTGGGGATGAAGACGACCAACGAAACAAGCTAAAAATTTGCGTGATTTAGGTGGTTTTAGTGTTTGTTGGCTAAGCCATTTGCTTGAAGTGGTGGTGTCGACACCACCACGAACAACGACCACCTTTTTATGACTAAAAAGTTTAATGTCTGGATCTGAAGTAACAAAAACTATATTGGCAAATAGTTTAATTAGGAGTAAGTTTATTTTTTGGAAATAGAAATAAAGATAATTTTTGATAACTTGGTGATTTTTGATATAGGGTGAGTTTGGGTCATTTGGGTTTGGTGCCAGGAGATAGAAGCCACAGATTAATTTTATATTTGGTTTAAATATTTTTATGATTAAAGCTGGAATGAGGTCGGGAAAAAAGTCGGAAACAGAGTAAACGGTAGTATATTTGGTTAGTTCAATTAAATGTAACAGTGTATATATTTTTGCTTTAACAGTTCGGCTGATTTGGTGAACAACGATATTGTAGGTGTTGGGAAAAACATGGTGATTTTTGCCACTAGTCTGGTAAAATTTTATGTTTGGAAGTTTATACTTATCGAGTAGTGCTTTTGTTTCGACAGACCCCATAAGTCCACAAGGTTCAATTTTGGACCAAAGTCGGAGTAATTCCAAAAATATTCGATCACCGCCGCTAAGCCCGGAGCTAAAGTTGTTGTTGCTAATAAACAGTATTGACATGGTATACAATATCTAAGTATGAGTATTATAAAGGTAAATTTGGGTTGCGGTCCGAGTGGAATAGATGGATGGACTAACCTAGATTGGGGAATGTTGCCCCTGCTAAACAAGCTTGGTTTTGTTAACAAATTGGTGGACTGGGGGTTTTTGAGTAGCGGTTATAAAACAAAATGGCCAGTTTTTAAACTGTTTGATATAAGAAAAAAATTACCTTTCGCTGACAATTCAGTAGATTTTGTTTACTGTTCCCATGTGTTGGAACATTTTGAAAATGAGGAGGCTATTAATATTTTGTGGGAGATAAAACGTATTCTTAAAACTGATGGTATGGCAAGAATTGTATTGCCCGATGTCAAAAAAATAGCTTTAGGATATGTGGATGCCAGGAAAATTAACGAAGAATTTTGGGGGTATGATAAACAGGTGTTGGTGGGTTGGAGGCGTTGGTTTATCCGGGGGCATAGGTGGATGTATGATGTGGATGAGATTAAGTCAACGCTGGAAAAAGCTGGATTTAAAAAAAATACCATTGTTAGTTTTAAAAAAGGCAAAACCCCGGATATTAGCCTGTTGGATGTAGCTGGTTACTCGAATATTAGTTTGTATGTTGAATCGACAAAGGGTTAGCGATAAAACTTGAGGATTTCAGTGAAATTTGCGGATGAGTAGTGTTTTAGGGCATAAGGTCGACAGCTTTGTTTCATTTTCTTAAATTTACTTTTGTCAATATAAAGTGTCTTTATGGATTTTTTAATATTATTTATGGTTGGCTTTATTAAAATTGAGACTGTTTTGTCGACAGCTTCACCAATTGAACCAATATTTGAACCGATGACTGGCAAACCTGAGGCTACTGCTTCCATGGCGCTACGACCAAAACCTTCTGTGTAGAGTGAGGGGATACATAATATTGACGCTTGTCGATAGATATTTGGCTGGTCATTGTAGTTGCTAGATCCTAAAAATAATATGTTTTTATGATTAATTTGGGCAATAGTCAAATATTGGGCTAGAGGCCCATTGCCGACGAAAATAAATTTTAAACTGGGAAAATACGAGGCTACTTTGACTAATAGTTTAATCCCCTTTTTGGCAATTAATCGACCAGAATAGAGAATGGTGAAAGTTTTGGGTGATGTAATGCTGGGAGAAAATTGTTTCAAATTGAGCCAGTAGTGAAATAGGTGTAGCCTGTTTTTATGGACACCCCAGGAAGCTAGCTGGTTTAAAGAACCGGAAGAGAGGCAGAGAATTGCTTGGCATTGGTTGAGTGTCTGTACAGTTATTTTTCGAGAGAGACCATTAATGTTTTCATAGATGGCATGGGTGGAAACTACGTGATTAATTTGAAAGATTCGCGAGAGTGTATTGCCTATAAACGCCGAATTGAATCCGTGCGAATGAATAGTGGATATTTTTTGACGGTTTTTGAGTAGCCAGATAAAACTAGCGATGAATAAATAGGGAGTCAGGTAGATAAAATCAAAAAGTGGAAAATTTTCGAGATGATGAAATAGATTGCGACCAATCCAGGGTAGTCGAATAATTTTTGATCGACCTAAATTTTCAAAAATTGGTGCTTTAGCTGAAGTTGTTAGAGGTGAGTAGGTTAGAACATAACTGTCAATTTTAGATTGATTTAACTGGTTGACCAGGTCGGTAAGATGAGTTTCGACACCGCCAATATTTGGAGCAAAGAACGGTGTCAGGATTAAAATACCTTTTGGTTTTTTTATTGTGACCATGTTTGGCGACTTTGGGGTTTAAGGAGATGGAATATTTTTAAAATAGTGAAAAAACTATAAATGATGGCGGTAACAAAACAGGCAAAAGGGTGAAAGAACCAGGCTATATCTCTTTTTTTGATAAATCCGCGGAGTGAATATACTAGTGCTGGAAAAAAAGTTAGAGAATATATAACAAAAAGAATATTTTTTATATCAAAAGATTTGGTTGAGAATTCGCGGTCGGGGCGAAAAGAGTAGAGATCTTTGACCCGACGAATTTGTTTGCGGATGAATTTGGAAAAAGATGATTCACAGTAAGTGTGGATAATATCGACCTTGGTTTTGATAAAACATAACTCTGGTAGTTTTTTGAGAGCCAAGTTTAGAATATCGACATCAAAAAAATAATCTCCTTTAAGACTGTTTTTTAGAAAATTACTTCGAAATATTGTACCGTTGGCGCCAATAGTGGGGACAGGCTGGTTATTTGCTAAAACGACTTTAAGGTAATTACCCTTGTCTTCTTGGGAGAGTTTAAGGCCTGTCCAGGCATGAAGAGCCCCTACCCGGTCGTAATTGCCAACAAAAAGGGAGTAAGGGTCGTTGATTCCTGTTAGTGAAGCATAGCGCTCAATAAAGCCGGCATGGGGGCGATAGGTATATTCCCAAGGTTCTGAACCAATAGCTTGGGTTTCCTGAAGCAATGGGGCAATCATGTTTTTAAGCCAATTTTGGGAAGGTAGAATATTGTCTGAGTCAATTAGGGCGATAAATTCTGAATTTGAGTTTTTTACACCGATGGCTTTACCTGATTCAGCAGTTTTTAGTGGATTGGAATAAATTTGACAACTATATTTTTGGGCTATTTTTAGAGTGTTATCGGTTGACCCACCATCACAAATAAGTATCTTAATTTTTTCGCGAGGGTAAATTTGGGAATTGATAGAACTAAGGCAATTATCTAAGACGGCACCTGAGTTGAGTGTGGGAATAACGATAGATATACTAGGTAGTTTTAGTGGTGACGGCATTGATTGGAAAATCCCTAAGCTTCTTTAGGTATTTTACCGCATAAGTGTACAAGTGTTTGATGTCATCTAGATTTCTGATTGACAGAACTTTTCTAACTAAGAACTTGGGAGTGAGAACCCCATGGAAAAGTCCGTGAACCAAGTTTAATTGTTCTTCTGGGGATATTGGTGATTTCATTATCGGGTGACGCATATCATACTCATCCCAATCGTCTGTAGTTAACCAATTTTCCTGCTGGCATTGCTTGAAAAGTGGGGTGCCCGGATAGGGTATAACAACAGTGGCTTGCATCGAATCGGCTAGTCCATCACGAAATAGTTGGCGAGCTTCGTTGAGAGTTTTGACAGCATCTGACCTTGTTTCCCAAGGGTAGCCTATCATGATCGTGAGATGTGGTTCGAGACCAGATTTTTTGGCCATAGTTAAGCTTTTTCGAGAGTCTTCAACCTTGGTGTTTTTTTGAATCATGTCGAGAGTTTTTTGGTTGCTAGATTCTAGTCCATAAAGTATAAAGCGAAAATTTGCCCGACCCAACATATTATATTGTTCTTGGTTAAGTGCTCCAAAGCGCATATTACAGCCAAGAACTACTTTTTTATTTAATCCCCTCTTAACTATTTCATCGCAAAATTCCTTAAGCCATGGTCCAATCGGGAGTGTGCCGGCGTCATCAAAAATTTCTTTGATACCAAAGTTGTTGACCATGTATTCAATTTCATCGACCATTCTCTTGGGTGAAAATGATCGAAAAGTGTTGCCGGGAAAAATACTAATCCAGGAACAGAAGGTACATTTCCCCCACCAACAATCACGACCTGACATGATGTAGGCGCCAGGATGATATTTGAAATTGGTGTTGTCTTGGCCATAGAGCCACCATTTGGTGAGTTGACGATCGATAAATGGCAGATCGTCAAGGTGATGGTGTTTTAGGGCAAATTGACCGGTGGTGACATTTTTGTTTTTTTGGCGGTACCAAAACCCTGGCTCCAGTTTGGTTTTGTTGACTAGATGATCGACTAGGTTTAACATCATGAAGTCGTAATCACCGCCGGTAATAACGTAATCTACTGGTGAATTGTTTAGTGACTCCTCAGGCATGGCAGAAGGATGGTCACCGAATAATACAATCTTCAATTCCCAATCTTTAATCTTCAATGATTCTTTCTTAAGATCTTTGATTATCTCCCAAAGCTTTTTGATAGTGGGAGTTTTTGACTCTAAAAAGACGATGTTGGGTCGACGCTTGAGAAAGCGTGAACGCCATTTTTCATAAGTAATTTTTTCGGCTACTCCATCATCCCAGTAAACTTGATAACCTTTGGCCTGAAGTGCAGAAGCACCGTAGGCAGGGATTACCCCGAGAATTACATTACCGGTATTTGTCCATTGAAACTGCCTGTTTTGAGCTAAAAAAGGAATTCCTTTGTCGGAAACTAGAGGGGGGTAAGAAACTGATATTTTGTATTTTTTCTGAGACATAACTAATACTATATTGGTAGTAGTTTAAATTCAACCACCTAAATATTGTCGCTTATTTTTATCTATTTGGTGAGGGGTGAAATCTAATCCAAGTGAAAAGTAGCCTTGGATAAAAAGAAAACCATAGTAGAAATGAGTTAGGGGTATAGTAAAAACAGCCAATAATGAGGTAAAAAAATTGTGACGATCAATTAGAAAACTTAAGAATGTAGTTACCAATAAAGATAGATATAAATATATAGGATATAGGAAGTAAGATTTAAGATTTAAGAATAGAACAGAAGAACAATAAACTAGGAAAAGGCTAGGGAGGAGATATCCGAGACGTAAACTAGTTTTTGGATAGACACGGGCAAAATGACCACGATGAAGAGCATAGCGGGTGATTTGTTGAAGATGGGCTTTGATAGCTGTTCGTCGATGATGGTAAACAACAATACTTGGGTGATAGAGAATCTTTTTGTGTAATTTGTGGACAATATCGAGACAGAGAAGAGTGTCCTCGCCTGGCCAATGGAGTGTATTAAACCCGTTAATTTTGATGAAATCTGTTTTTTTGATAATTAAGTTTACAGACGGATAATCATCGACAAAGCGAGCAGTAGAAATTGAGTTGCGGTAACTACCGGCACCACCACTTCCTAAGAAGGATGACCAGACTAAACCTGAAGCTTGCTGATAGAGATTGTCTTCGGGAGGTGTTAGGCATGGCCCGCAAATAGCGGAAATGTTTTTTGTGAAAAGTATAGATGAGTTTTGGAGCCAATTTCTGTCTGGGTACGAATCGTCGTCCAGAAAGGCCAAATATTTACCTTTGGCCATTTTGGCACCGAGGTTTCGTTTGACGGCTGGATTGGCAGTTCCAGATATTTTGTCGGTAATTACTAATATTTCAAAATTCTGAAAAGTTTGTTGTTTCAGTTTTAATAGTGTTTGCTCTAAATATTTTGTAGTGAAACGAACCGGAATTATTATTGAAAATAAAGGTGATTTATTCATATTCTCCTGTGTTAATCCTCATTTCTAATTCTTTGTCGTAAACCCATTTTCGCTTGTTACTGTCGTCGTAATAGTGAATTAGTCTAAGGCGATAAAAGATAGCCAACGCGTCAATTAAAGCGTGATAGATGACTCGAACTCCGCTCGCATGGGTTAAGCTAGAAAAAGCGTAACTGAGTTTTATTGGTGCTTCGAAAATTCTGGAAAATCCAAGACGGTTGGCAACGGAAAGTATTTCCAAATCAAAGGCATAATTTTTGACTAATAGCCGAGGTAAAACTTTTACTAAAACTTTTCGTTTAAATATTTTTAACCCGGCTTGAGTGTCGCGAACCTTGATGCCCAAAAGAATTCGAGCAACTAGCCGAGCACCAAAAGAAATAATTTTTCGATCGAAGGGGTAGGAAACCTGAGAGGCGGGGTGGTATTTTGAGGCGACAATAATATCGGCGTTGTACCACTCCATGTGTTCAAGAATGAGCGAAATACCGTTTGGATCAATTTCCATACCTGAATCGATGAACGCTACATAATCACCTTTGGTATGTGCCATGCCAAAACGGATAGCATAACCTTTGCCGTGGTTGTGGGGGTAACCGATTACTTTTAGATGTTGGTTGTTGATTTTTTTGGCTTCGGTATAGGACTTGTCAATATTTTTACCATCAATTACCGCTATTAGCTCGTAATCATAACGGATCTCACTAAGAGTGTTGAGAATTTCTTCAAGGTCGTGGACTATAGTCGCTTCTTGTTTGTATACCGGGACAATGACTGATAAAAAATGGTCGTTAAGGTTCATTAATTAGTGCAAGTTGATAAACTGCCAAAGTTTGAACGGCTGTTTTTTGCCAACTAAAAAATGCGGCCCTTTTTGGACCCACGGTCCGATAATGTTGTTGTAGTTTTATGTTTGTCCAAAGTTTCTTGAGAGCTTTCTCCAGACTTGTTGGGTTGTATGAATCGAATGATTCGCCAAAATTGTCGATAATTTCATTCATACAAGTATTGTCTGAGTAAACGACCGGACAACCAGCTTGAAGAGCCTGAAGTGGAGGTAAGCCAAATCCTTCGGCGTGCGAGGGTTGACAATAAATAGTTGCCAAATTATAAATTGCATTTATGTCTTCATCAGGGACAAATCCAAGCCGAAGAGGAAATTTTTGCGATTGGACCCAGCGAAGATCAGCCGTCCAATGGTCTACAGGGACATTAGTTTGAGTGGATGACTTGCCGATTATAACTAGAGGATAATTTAGTTTTTCGCAAGCCTTGACTAGCGTAGGAATGTTTTTGCTCCAATCAATACTGCCGGTATATAGGACAAATTTATTTGGTAAATTATATTTATTTTTTATTTTAATTAGGTATTTACGATCTTTGAGTGGGTAAAAAAATGGAGGGGAGGCTTCATAAGTAGTATAAATTTTGTCTAGAGGGTATTTGGTTAGCTTGTGGATAACGTATTTGGACGTGTGTGATACGGTAATTAAATATTTTGCTAATTTGAGGTGGTGTTTTTGGATGAGCCAGCGAATATAACCCTTTATTCCAGGGTAAAAATGTCTCATATGTTCAATTGGTATCAAGTCGTGGACTGTTACTAAAAAAGGTTTAGCGGTTGGAGGTTTTAGGGTCAAAAAAAATGGATCAAAAAACGGGTAATGGAGTAATCCGTAATCCGTAATCCGTAATCCGTAATCCGAAGTCACCAAGTCGACTTCCAAATTTTTATAATTAGGATTTGTTTTTAGTTCGGTTTGAATGGCATCATAGAGATTTCGAGTGTAATAGCCGACACCGCGCACGGAATTGCCGTCTTTTAACGTAGAACCAATTAGGGCGATTTTTGGCATATTTAATCCCAGTCTTTTTGAAGATTAATGGTACTTTTTGTTTTGATTAATTCGTAGTATTTGGTATAAGCAATGGGGAATCGGAGTGCTGAATAAAAAGCAAAAACAAAACCGGGAAAGCCATCGACATAACCACGGTGACGAAAAAATATTAGACAAAATTCAAAAATCGGTTTAAAAAAATAAAAGTTTAAAAAATTGAGGAAAGAAAGTTGTATTTTTTCTTCTTGGAGTTGCTGGGCATCAATGGTGGTGTAGCGATTATGGCGGAGAAGATAACGGGAAAAAGAAGTGTCGGCAAAATGCTGAAGTGGGTGGACTAGAAAACCAACTTTTCCTTTAACTTCGGCTTGTTCGTGAACATCAATGGCTGGCAAGCATCCCAAACCTTTTTTATACAATCTGATTGTCGGGTCAGGATATTGACCGCCTTTGGTTAAAAAAGTTCCCAGAAAATAATTTGATCGTGGTATCCAAAAGCCAGATTCGTCTACCTGTGATGAAGGTTTTTGAAGGATCTGTTGGATTTCAGTTGCTAGAGAGGAGTTGATTCGTTCATCAGCGTCAAGCTGAAGTATCCAGTCAGAGGTGCAGGCATCAATAGCCTTGTTTTTGTTGAGATGAAAAATTGGATGGTTTGGGCCATTGAGTAGTTTAACTTTTTTATAGTTTTTTATTATTTTAACGGTATCGTCGGTTGAGCTGGCGTCATAAATGACTATTTCATCAACCCAATTGGTTAAAAGTTTGAGACAAGCATCGATATTGTTAGCCTCGTTGTAGGTAGCTATGGCGACTGAAATGGTGGATTTATTTTTCATAGATATTAAACAATCTTTGTTCTTTGATTATAATTTGTTTACCTGGTTCTATTGGTATTGATTCGTTGGCAGAAATAATTAATGAATTACTGGGAATGTTGTTCCAATCTATTTTATCAAAGTGGATGTTATCAATTTGGCGAACTGTGGAAAAACCAAAACGATCTGGTGGGGATAGTTTAATCTGAGATTGGATTTGGGCTGGTGGATACAGGCTGTAAAATAGATAAAGTATGTAGGGTTGATCGTATTTATCGGTTAAATAAATATTCTCGAAATTATTCCTTTGTTGGTTAATGTACGGAACAACTTGGTCAAAACCGGTGTTCCAGGCGTAGGGATAACGACGGGGAGCGTGAATATAATAGGTGGAGAGAAAATAAGCCAGAGAATATAAATAACCGACAACCATAAAAAACGAAATAAGATTTAAGAAGTAAGATGTATGAATAAAACTAATAAACGAATAAAGGCCACAGGCGACTAATATTGATAAGGGAATAACCATTGGGAGGGCGCGGAGGGCAGAGGGAGCTTGAAAGGTGAGCGAAGAGGCTATTGGTGCAATAAGTAGAAGAGCTAAAACGAGAGATTTAAGATTTAAGAAGTAAGACCCGCCACGGCGGGCAGGCGTACGAATAAGAAAAATAATACCTATAATCAAAAAAGGCAGTTCAATTAAATAAAGCTGGCCCATTTCGGGTGATTTGGAACGAGGGACTTCGTCACCATTGATAAATAAAAAATTAAGATTAAAATGGGAAAAATATTTTTCACCCCAGGATAAGGCATAGAGTAGGCGTTTGTTGTGGATGGCTCGATAAAAAAGGGCGGTATTCATATCTTGATTTAGTAGTTCTTCTGAACGAGAAATTGGTCCGTAGTCGGCGGTCAGACCGACACCGCCAAAACGGGAGGTACCACCATTTCTCAGAAACGAGACTAGCACGGGGAGGGTAATTATGATGCCAAACAACACAGGTAGTATAAATTTTTTATAATTACTAATTACTAATGACCAATTACTAATTAGAAGAAAAAGGACAAGGAGGGGGGTGATGAGGCGAGCGGAATGATAAATGTAGAGTGAGGCGACAAAGGCAAGAATAGAAAGATACAAGAAACTAGATTTAAGATTTAAGATGTAGGAATAAAACAAATACAACCCAAGGACGATAAAAAAGAGGGCGGTGGAAGTTTCCCAGGCGCCACGGGAAAAGTGGATGTGCCAGGGGTTAACGGCTAAGACAAAGGCGGACAAAGTTGACAGTTGGGAGTTACGAGTTAAGAGTAAAACTAGTTTGTATAAAAAATATATGGTTAATACGGAAAAAATTAAATTGGGAAGACGGGCAGCCAGAACGTTTAGACCAAGTAGTTTGATAAAGGGTAATGCTAGATAAACGTATCCTCCGGGCTTATAATCACCAAAGGATTTGAAGTGAAGTGGCCAGTTAGCTCCATGTTCATCCTTGTTGGTTTGCAAAAGTGAATAAGCGTTATATCCAAGTGCTGCCTCGTCAGGATTTAGACTGGGAAAACTATTTATAGACCAGCTTCGGAGAATCAAAGCTAAAACTATAATAAGTGGTAAGGCAAAACGACTAATTAGTTTGGTAGGCATAGAAGGTGGATAAATTATTGATGGGACTAAGAGGAATAAAATTGGCAAAATCTGGACTATTGTTTATGCCTTGTCGTAAAATTTCATCCCACGAAAAAATGGCTAAGTTGTTCGGCTTATTTTTAATATCAGCAAACTGGGTAGATGTAAAACGCAGGTTGTCGATAGATTCAACTTTGCCAGTATCGATTCCCCCACTAAGATAGTGATTTGTTTTTTGATAAATTGATGGTGGATATTGACTGTAAAAAAGATAGTAAATGTAGGGTTGGCCATAAAAGTCTGTAAAAGTTATTTGTTTATTTTGTCCGTTTTGAAGGACATGGTTCATGGCTTGTCGGTAGCCGTAAAGGTATTCACCCGGGGTGTGTTTAAGCAGATGGTGGTAGTAGAGTTCTGAGAAATAGATAAAAGACAAACCATAAGCCGTAATCAGTAATCCGTAAAACGGTTTAATATAAAATTTGGGAACTAAATGTATTAATTGATCGATAGCGTAAGCTGCTAAAAAGACTAAGGGGATCGATAGGTTCATAGTCCGAACGGCGGTGACTGAATCCCGAGTCAGAGCTCCTGGCAAAGGAGCAAGTATCAGCCAGAAAAGGAAATATTTGTATTTGGCCACATCGGATTTTTGAGATAGTAACCAGAAAAAACCAACAACAAATAAAATGTAGGTAGGGATTAATAATTCACCAGTGTAAGGTGCGGTATGTCGTGAGTTTTGCCAATCGCCAACAAAAGCTAGAAATTGTGGTGAAATATGGTTGAAGTAGCGGGAAAGAAAATTGCGGATAAAAAATTGGGGACGGGAGTAGAAGAGGTTGTAATCAAACGAATTTGATTCCGAAATTATAGTATTTACCTCTGATTCAATGCGAGGGTAAGAAAACAGCGAAACGACTTGGAGACGATTTGCCCCACTGCTAAATAAACTTAAAGTGATGGGTATGGCCATTAACCCTAATGGAAAAATAAAATTATGAATAATTTTTTGGATTTTGGTTTTGAGAACTTGGTGATTTAGAAAAAATAAAGTTAAAATTAATAAAAGGCTAATAAGTTTTGCCCCTTGGTAGGTGTAAAGAGTTAGTCCAAAAATAATCGATGAGAGGAGGTAGCGATGATTGAAAAACCAATAACTAGCTAAGAGCAGTTCGAAGGTAAGTACGTTGGTCTCCCAGGCACCACGGGAAAATATAATGTTAATGGGGTTGAAGGCTAATATAATTGCGGCAATGATACCTAAACGGTTGGCCTGGGGAGAAAGTTTGAGGATTAGTAAATACAAAAGCAATGGACATAGAGCGCCTAGGATGATAGATGGAAGACGAACTGATAGTTCATTTAGACCGAGCAATCCGACGAAAGGTATAGCTAGATAACTGTAGAGTGCTGGTTTGTAATCACCAAAGGATTGGAGGGTAAAGGGAAGTAGTTTACCAAATTCATCCCGACCGGTTTTTAAAATGGAATAAGAGTTGTAGCCGAGGGCTGCCTCATCCCAAAGTAGCGAAGGATAGTTATTTACTTGATAAGCCCGAAGAAAAAAAGCCCAAATTGTAATAATCAACAATAATATTTTAATTTTCATTAAGTAGAACTATGTCGTAAACTGGTAGGCCATTTGGGTAATATATAGTTTCCAACAATTGGCTGTTAGGTTCATTATAGTTTTGAGGCGAAGTAATTAAAAGTGTTGGTTGAGATATTTTACTGGTTAAAGATTTAATTTCCCAATCATTTAGAAATCGATATTTATCAAAACCGTCAACCCAATACCAATCGGCATGAAAGTTCCAATCTTTTGGTATGGTTTGGTAGCTATAGGGTGGATATTTTTGGTTAAAAACTAAAAACTCGTGTGGCTCGCCGTATTTTTTGGTAATTAGTATTTGAGAATAATCATGGTAATGTTGCTTGATATATTCGGCAACTTGGTAATTGCCATATTGCCAAGAACCAGCATAGTCAGTGGCGTATTTTTGATATTTTTGCCAAAAAAAACTTAGGTTCAAAAAAATGACGACTGTGAAAATAGATAAAATAATTTTTGAATTGATAAATTTTGATAGATAATTTAAGCCGTAAATTATTGTAATAGTGATAAACGGCAAAAAAGTTAGGCTTCGGAGCACATGGGGAGCATCGCGAGTGATAGCGCTAGGTAGAGGGGATATTAATAAATAAAATAAAATTGTCGGATTTGATTTGATAAGAACAATCAGGCCGATTAAGAATATTGGTAAAAACAAGGGGGCTATCAAGTTGAAGTTGGGTAAACTAAATTGATATTGACTGCCACCATTCCAAAAAACATATTTAGGGTCAAAATGTGAAATATAGTTTTGAGTTACCTTAAATGATAAAAAGGTGGCCTTGTTTACTAAGAGACGGCCATACTGATTTTGGAGATTGTTAATTTGGTTTATGGCACCAGAATCGAGAAGGGTGACCCATTTATAGCGGTCGGTGGCGTTTTGGACGAGAGACTGGTAAACGAACAAACAAATTAATAACACAAAAGGTATAAAACCAAAAATATTTTTTTTGAGTTTGTATTTGCTTTTGAATATTAAGAAAATTAAAGTAAATACATAAAAAGGTAATATAACTCGGCTACTGTTGTAGGTAAATAAAAACAAGCCAAAAAACAGGCTACTTTGCCAGTATTTTTGACTAATCATTAAATAAAATGATATAAGGAAAAATGTCAGACCGAGATTGGCTTCGAGGGCAATGCGGGAAATAAAAATAGACCAGGGGGAGAAGGCGATAATGGTTGTGCCGAGAAGTTGAAGAAACTTTTTGGTGGGGAAAAGTTTATTTAGTATTAGATAGAAAATAAAAACAGAGAGTGTGCCAGCTGTTGCTGATAAGAAACGGATACTAAAAGTGTTGAGGTCAAAGAGTTTGATAAATGGAACCAGGGTGTAGATATATAGAGGAAGCTTGTAGTCGCCGTAGGCGCGGAAAACGCTGGGTAAGATAGTCCCCCACTCGTCTCGACCGGTTTGAAGAATGGAATAGGCATTGTAGCCGAGAGAGACTTCGTCCCAATTGGGGCTAGGGGGAATTTGATCGAGTTTGCAAACTCGAATAAATAAAGCAAGACTAATGATTAATATTAATAACTTATTATCAATTAACCACCCCCTGACCCCCTCCAATAATTGGAGGGGGAAATTGATTTTTTTAGAAGAATTTGTTATTGAATTAGCCATTCTTTTAATTGCCGAGGGATTTTGGTGTTAAATATAGGTAAATTGCTGGGTGATCGTTGGTGAACGAAGGGTAGTTGATTATATAATTTGGTTTTAAGTCGTGAAATTCCTCAGGACGACCAACTATTAGTGTGTTGGGAGTCGAGAGATCAGCGGGGATGGAGATTTCTTTGAAGGTGACATTGTCTAGTTGATATTCACCTAATTGATCAAGAAATTTTAGGCCTCTTTTTTGATATTCACGCCAACTAGTGGTTTGAAATTGAACTGCTAAAGGTTCTGGTTTTTGGAAAAATAGATAATAAGCTTGTGGTTCAGAAAGTTTACGTGAATAAATAACTTTGTCGGGTTTTAGTTGTTCAATTAATTCATTGGCTTGCTCGTGACCAAACAATAAACCTTCAGCCAAAATATTATTTGCTTGATAAAAATAGGTGACCAAGAAGAAACTTGATTCTAAAAAAAACAACAAAGTTAATGGAAGAATCATTTTTTTTGAAAGTTGAGAGACTAGAGAAATAATGAGTAGCAATAGAATGGGTAGCCAAAGAGACACACGGTTACCAGAATAACTACCTTTGGCTAGAGCACCAGTCAGGGGAAACACCAAGGTGCAAATTAGGAAAAAGTTAGTGAGTTGATTTAGGTGGGAAATGTTGGAAAAATAGTGAATCAAACTAATTGTAAAGATGATTGTCAGGATTATGCCGATGACACCAAACCCCGGCAACATACCATAGGTAGTTTCACTAGCACCAGATGTAGCTAAAAATTGAGGGGAAAAATAGGTGGCATAGTTGGTGGTAAAGGTGCGTAAGGTGTAGCTTAGTTTATTGTTGACCAATCGAGCAATTAGCGGGGGTAAACCATTTGTAGCCTGTTGGTATTGGGTGTCGGAGACTGCTTGCCAATTATCGGTGGGATGAAAGATAGCAATGTCACTGGTTCGATTGGTAGTTACTAAACGATTACTAATTTGTTGGGGCAAGGCGAATAATAAGGTCAATAATATTAAATAAATAAAATTGCTTTTTGTGAATTTAAAAGGGTTAAAAATTATTAATCCAAAAACAAGAGCTGGTACAAGTATGGTGGCTGAATGGTAGGTGGATAAACTGAGGGCAAGTAAAATTGAGGAAAATAGTATGTTTTTGCGAGACAAGAGATAAAGGATGATAATTTCTATACCAACCAAGAGGTTGGCTTCAAGTGCAAGACGGGACATGGCGATTGACCAGGGAGAAAGAGCAAAAATTAATAGTCCAAATATTAAATATCTAATGGCAAAATGTTTTTTTAATAATAAATAAAAAAAGATTAGTGAAATGCAAGAAATTAACGCATTGGGAAAACGAACTGCAAGTGGGGTCAATCCGAAAATTTTGATTGAAGGGATCATTAACCAGGTTTGGAGTGGGAGCTTGTAATCGCCAAATGATTGAAGTACAAAAGGGTTGCGGTTGCCCCACTCGTCGGCACCGGTTTGGAGTAGGGAGTAGGCGGTGTATCCTTGGGCAAGCTCGTCGGGAGTATAGCTGTTGGGGAGGGAGCCTAGTTTATAGGTTCGTAGTAAAATACCGACACCAATTATTATCGCTACTAGCCAATAATTTTTAATTTTTAATTTCAAATTTTTAATCAATTTTTAATTATTAATTTTTAATTACTAATTCTTCTTTAAAACCTGACCCATTATGAGATTGTTGGGATAATAGACTGTTTTGATAGTGGTGAACCCGGCAAGTGGTGATTTGGTGAAATCCATGTCGCCAGGGATGTCTTTGAGTTGAAGTAAGAAGAAGTAGTCGCCACTGTTGCCGGTGGTGGATATTTTGTGGAGGACATCAGCCGATTTCCAGTCGTTGATGAAGTGAGTTTGAGTATTTAAGTTGAAACCGGAAAAATCAGCGTAGGAGTTGGTTACTTCTTGGTCGGACATTGTTTGAAGTGCTTCGGGGGGAGTATTTTGATAGAAGGCGAATCGCGGTAGCGACTCGAAGTTAGTGTTGCTTATAAATACTTGTGAGTTGAAAGGGATAGTGGTGGAGAACATTTGGTCGTAGCCATATTGCCAGCTGGCAAAATTACGGTTGGGGTAGTGAACGTAGTAATTGTGCAAGAAAAATATTAGGGAAATTGCGGTTAAACTAAATATGGAAAATCTAATATGCTTATTTAGCAAAGTTAGCCCGACAGCGATAAAGTAGGTAATGGGCACTATCATCAAGAAAAGTCGACTGGCATGTGCACCGCCGCCTTGGGTTAATGCTGAGGCGATTGGTGATGCAATAAACCAAAAAAGAAATAATGGTGAACTGTTTAAAAGTCCAATACCAAATGGGATTGCCAGCGGTAGGAGAAAAAGTGAGGTTTGAGGGACCTGTTGACGAGGGTTTGGATCACCAACCCCAAAATAAAAACTGGGGGAAATTGCTGAAAGATAGTTTTTGGAAAAAACGGAAAGATAGCTTTCTGGTTTGTGGTGAAATATTTTTTCAGAAAAATTTTGGCTACTACTAAAATCAGTTCGGTTGTCGATTATTTGATTGATTGTTTTTGGGTCGTTAAAAATACTAATTAGTCCGAACCGGTTGCTAGCTTTACCGAACAATAAAGATGTAGCTATAGGGGCAAGTAAAATGATAAAGATGAAAAATGATTTTGAGTAATTTTGTTTTTTGGTGGTAAAAATTAGATAAAGCATTAATAGTGGCGTAAGAATGTTGGCAATATTGTAGGTGTAAAAAGTAAGAGCAAAAAGAATTGTGGCTAAAATAGTTTTGTTGCGATAAAAGAAGTAAGTGGCTGAGAGGAGTAGGGTTGTTAGCAAGGTTAATTCGAAGGAAACTCGACTGTAATGAATGTGCCAAGGGGTGAAGGCTAGAACCAGGGCTGAATAAGTTGACAGTTGGGAGTTACGAGTTAACAATAATACTAACTTATACAAAAAATAGATCGAGAGTAGGCCAAAAAGTAGAGGAACAAAGCGAACAGCAAAGGGAGTAATGCCGAAGAGTGCGACGGAGGGAATGGAGGCATAGATAAATAATGGTGCGCGGGACTCAGAAAAAGACTGAAGGTAAAATGGGAGGAAATTACCTCGATAATCACGGAGTGAGTGAAGCAAACTGTTGGCCTGGAGACCAACATCGATTTCGTCGCCGAACAGTGGAGTTTGGTTAAGATAAACAATTCTGACTATAAAAGCCAAGAATAAAAGTCCTGCAAGAATGAGGTTATTTTTTTTGATCACTCTGGTAATAGTTTATCAAAAAATAGGCGTAAAACAGAAATAATATTAAGGTGAATATTCTGCCGGGAAGGTAGCTATTTGATTCAAGAAAGATTTTAAGCGGGGAAATTGAAGGGTAATACCATAACTGATATAAATTTAGCCAATGTAACAGGGAAAGAGTGATTATTTTTGGTATGGAAAAGATATGTTGGTTGAAAGAATACAGTAGGGGAAGTAGCGGAAAGATGGGGTAAAGGTATCTTTCATGCATGTTTGTTAGAAATAAAAATGAGGCAAATGAAGTGAGGAAGCAGACCAGGATTAGATTGTTAAGGGTATTTTTTGAAAAATAATATTTGATCACTAGGGGGATCAAAAAACCTAGAAACAAAAGCGAACCAGTAATAATTTGGGTCGGAGTGGATTGACGGACAATATCAGCACCGTAGGGTAAAAACCAGAGATTGTAGGCGTTGCCACTAAGCATATTCCCCTGACTACCTAAGACGGTGTGTAAATAGAGACTGATAGGCCAATTTAGGATATTTTTACCAATAGAAAAAGGGAGAGTTAGGACAAAAAAAATTGCTAAGACTATTAGGTGATTGGTAAGCAAACTGATGATGTTTGGTTTTTGTTTGAATAAAAGAATGAGGTAAAGTGGAAGATATATCAACAAAGACATTTTGAAGGTAAATGACAGAAAAAAGAAAAATGCTCCCCAAAAATACTTTTTATTATAGGCAAGCCATAATCCAAAAAGACTAAAAAAGTTGATAAGGGAGTCGGTTTGGCCCCAAAATGTTGAATTGTAGATTACTACTGGATTAAATAAAAAAAGTGAGCTGGCTATTAGGGCTAGTTTTGGCTGATAGCGAGAAACAATTTGGTAAATTAGCCAGGAGAGACCGATGTCACTTAAAATAGACGGAAGTTTGACTAACCAGACATGTAGGTTTGTTTCTAATATCCAGACGAGTGATGAGGGAAAAATTGAAATGTTTTTATTTAAAAAAAGTGTAATTGAAAATAATATGTTCTTGAGTCCGGCAATAATGGCAAAGAGATAGATGGTGTTAAATGGTTGATTCGGGGCGGAGACTGACCAGGTGGATGCTGTATAAAAACTTGGGGCTTCGTATAGCCAAAAGCGGTTCCCCCAATCAAGGTGATTGCCTACATCAGGGTGAGAATTTACCACAACTAAAAGTAGTAATCTGAGGACTAGACCAAAAATTAGTAACCGGTTAATTTTTGCCATTGACGTCGGGTCCAGGTTATAAAAAATAACAAGTAGTGCTTAAACAATCCGTGATAAATCTTGGAAGACGGTACAAGCCGTCGCCATTGGTTGGCCTCATCAGCAAGACTTTTGCCACTGGCACCGTGACGATGGATTACTTGGCAGTTAGGATAATAGGCTACTTTGTATCCGGCTTTTGTGACTTGGCGACAAAGTTCTAAGTCTTCGGAAAAGAAAAAATATCTTTCATCCCAACCACCTATTTGTTGGAAAAGTTTTCGAGAAATTAATAAGGCCCCACCAGAAATAATAGACACCATGGTGGGAATTTTTGATTGGGGAACGTATTTGGTGTAGGAATATTTGTAACCAAGCCAAAATTCTTTGATGGCGTTTAGCGGAGTCTGTGGTGGGAAGACAGATGCCTGTGGGCTTAGGTCGATGTTTAAAAATTGTGGCCCAATAACCCCTACTCGGGTGTTTTCTTCTAGGTATTTGACCATATTGATAAGTGAATTGTCGATTAGTTCCATATCGGAATTTAAGAAAAATAAATACTCACCTGTAGCTTGTTTGACACCGATGTTGTTGGCATGGGAAAAACCGGTGTTATTTGGAAGAATTTCTAATTTTAAATTTCTATTTTTTAATGAATTAATTTTTATTGAAGTGTCGTCAGTTGAACCATTATCAACAATAATTATTTCGAAGTAATTTTCCGGTAGATATTTTACGATTGTTTTGACACATTTAAGGGTAATGTCGGCGGTATTCCAGGTGGGGATAATAATACTTATTTTAATCATGATGTTTTTTGAAGATTAACCAAAGTGGTGTCAAAATGAGACTGGCTATACTTATTATAATGGTGACATTAAGAAACTTTGGGTAGTAACTTAGATAAATCTGGTGAGTACCTGGAGGAACTATAAACCCGATGAAGGCTAGATTAGTGGGAGTTATTGCTGATTTTTGACCGTCGATAGTTAGGTTCCAGCCGGTGTCGTAATTGGTAGATATGGTGAGATAGGCTGGTTTTGGACTTGTGTTTGAAGTGGTGAATTTGAGATGTCGAGTATCTAGATCTAATTGACTGATTGTGGCTAGGTCGTATTTATTTTCTGTTTGGATGTCGCTGGTTACGGCGGTATTTTGATGATTGATTGTGAGTAAATCGTTTTTTAAAGTTTCTGTGTCCGGCGCAAAAATAACTTGAGACACGCTGCGAACGTAAGGCAAGGCAGTAGTGTTTTGATAGACCAGGTAATATCGGTAATCTTTGACAAGTTGGTATTTGGGTAATGATAGTTTTTTGGAGGTGGAAACTACAACTTTGTCGGCGGATAGTAGGTCAATTAATGGACTGTCTAGTCGATCAATTTCTAAATAACGGTTTGGTAGACTGTCAAAATTTTGGTTGTTGATTAGTGATATGAATTGCCCATAGCGTGCACTATAAGAAGTATCATAACCACTGGGTGTTTTTAGATTGGGGTACATTAGCCACATGTTTGAGGGAATAATGGCTGAACTTTCTCGGATAAAGCGACTGGTGGAAGTTGATAAGTAATCAGTCAGGTCTGAGGTAGGATAAAAGTTTGATGCATCACTAAAAGAATTGTATTTGGAAAAAAAGCGGTATAAGTCCCCAATAACGGTAACTATAAGTAGCCCAAGTATAAATATTTTAATTTTTTTATGGGTAAGTGCTTGGTAAATAATTAAAATTGTGGTGGTTACTATGGAGATAGCTAGAGGTAGTAGACTGTTTCTTAGGCCCACCTTTAGACCAGAGGCGATGTCAAAATCGATAAATGGAACTGTCTTTAAATAATTTAAAATAAAATAAGATGTGATGAGAATTGAAAAAATGGTTATAGGAATGTAAATAAATTTTGTCCAGCTAATTTTAGGGTTTGATGTAATAAACCGGTCGAGGTTGATTGTGGATATAATGGCGACTGATAATGATAAAAGTAGAGAGAAGCGGGTAAAGACCATGGATGACAACCCGAAAAATTTTTGGTTGCCAAGAAAACTTGACAGTGGATTTTGAACAATTAGTACTAAAGATATTAAAGCAGTGAAATAACAGAAAGTTGCGAGTTTTTTTTGAACCCCTTTTTTTTTTAGGGGAAGAATTAATAATATAAGTGGCAAAATTCCAAAGTAGAGGGTGGTGTTGTCATAGTAAGAATTGTTTAGCCAGGTATTGCGAGTTGATGGATTGCCAAAATAATCGGGAATTACAGTGGTGATCAATTTGTATATTGGCAAGTACTTTAGCCCAAGAGCTTGGGCGATATTGTCAGTGTCGCGAATTGATTGGCCAATTGTTTGAAAACCAAGCACAAGTTGGGGTGAAGCGACCAGGAGTGACAAAAAAATATAGCCAAAAAGGAGAATGATCTTTTTGCGGTCATTATGATTTTTGTAGAGAATATAAAGGGCAATGTATCCATAGACTATTAGGGTAATTGGTGGATTGCCAGCGAGGCTAGAAAAAGCTAAAACAAGGGCTAAATAAAATCCGGACATTTTTTGGGGATATTGATCGATAAAATATAAAGCTAGAGGGAGAATTAGGGCGGCATAGACGACAGTGTTGTATTGAAACCACAGACTAAAAAAACCATTGAATCCCCATAATATTGAACCAATTATTCGTGAAACCGGTGATTTAGTGTAGCTTGAAATATATAAATAAAAAAAGATTGAAGCGAGTATTGGTTGAAGAATTATTTGGACAGACCAGGCGGATATAAAAGATAAAGCGGGAATAAAGTAAATTAAATTTAAAGGATTCAAGACGGCTGATTGAAAATTGGCAAAAAGTGGAGTGCCACTAAGAATTCGCGGGTTCCATAGAGGCAATGTTCTGTCTTTTATTTGTGAGATAGCCTCGTGACGTAGTGGTAGGGTTAATGAAACAACATCTGAAGGGAGTGGATTTTTGACATGTCCGCCATTAGGAAATAAATCAAAGTGTTGATCCATCCAGGGATAGTACATGCCGGTGATAACATCGAGAGGAGATGGTATTTGGTGACGAATCAAGGTTGGCCAATAAAACCCGAGACAAATGGCAATTAGGATGAAAAATGGCCACAATTTTTTCATTTAAAAAGTGCAAATATTTCTTGGTCGGTACGAACCGGAAAAACTACTGGTGGTGGGGATTTTTTGATTTGACGATTAGCTGCTAGAATAATTTTTATGTAATTTGGACCAAAAAGACAGCGAAAAATGATGGCGATTTGATTGCGACGGAGTAAACCAGGATCAGTAATGTTGCGCCAAACGGTTAAGAGTCGATTTCTTTCCTTGACATAATTTAGTAAATTTTTGGAGAACTTGGACATGGTTGATTCGTGATGATGTTCGACAATACTGTTTGGTTCCCAAAGAAGGGTGTAGCCCGATTTCCAAGCGCGATAACCTAGGTCTAAATCTTCGGAGTAAAAAGGATGGTAGACAGAGTCAAAACCACCTAACTTAAGGAATAGATCCCGACGAATTATTGAACCACCGCCACTAATCCAACCAGTAATATGGGTCTTTTTGGAGGTGCCAGAAACGTGCTGGAGATAGCCTTCTGACCAAAATATCTTGGCAAAGTTTTCGTGATCGAGTTCGGCGAAACCGATACCAAAGACCTTTTTATCTTTAAAATGTTTTAGGGCGGTAGGGATAAATCCTGGGTGTGGATAAATATCGCTATTGAGAAAAACTAAATAATCCCCGATGGCTTTTTTGGCAGCATGGTTACTATTTTGTCCAAAGCCAAGATTATTTTGGTGGGTAATTATTTTGATTTTTGGATATTTTTTCTGAAGAGTCTTAATATATTCAACACTACCATCGGTAGATGCATCGTCGGCTAAGATGACTTCGGTGGCTTCTGGTGAAGTTATGAGCACTTGTTCAAAGTTCTTTTGGAGTAAACTGATTCCGTTCCAGTTGGTAACAATGACGGAAATTTTGGCCATAGGCTATTTTAACAGGTTCATAAGATTTTCTGTAAATTTTTCTTTGGAGAAAGAGAGTGAGGATTTGACAGCTTTATTAGACATTTCAGACAGCTTGTGAGAGTCGTTAATTAATTCACTGGTAAATTTGGTTAGTTCGCTTAGATTTCCCCATAAATAACCGTTGTGCTGATGGTGAATAATTTCAGGAAGGCCGCCTTTTTTGACAATGATCGGGACCAATCCACTAGCCATAGCTTCAACTACAGCCATACCAAAGTGCTCAGTGGTTTCGGGATGGATGTCTTCGTCTACCTCATGGCCAGCTGCATGCCAGTATATTTTTGAGTGTCCATAGACATGTTGAAGTTGTTTAAAATCGGGATTGACAACAAATTCTATGGGGAAACCAGCTGATTGTTGTTGAAGTAGTTTGAGATAATTATTTTTAGAAGGATCTTCCAAACTACCACCCATAAGTACTAGTTTCCAACTTTGAAAATAATCTCTGGGTAATAGTTTGAAGGCATCAATTAAGACGTCTTGTTTTTTGGCATTGAGGACATTATCGAAACGGCCAACGGACAGAATAATATTTTCTTTGGGGTAATTGTTGAAGAATTTAGCAACATCTACAGGTGGGTAGAGTACCTCACTTTGAGTGTGATAGTTCTGGTCGATAATTTTTTTGGTAAATTTTGAATTGCAGACAATTTTGGAAAATTGTTTTAACTTTAGATGGTTGAGTGATAACTGTAGAGGGTT
This sequence comes from Candidatus Shapirobacteria bacterium, assembly GCA_018062705.1. Classification (GTDB taxonomy): domain Bacteria; phylum Patescibacteriota; class Microgenomatia; order UBA12405; family UBA12405; genus JAGORQ01. The sequence goes on along the minus strand of JAGORQ010000014.1, from coordinate 6,018 downwards.
AAATTGGTGAGAAAAAGGGACCTGGAAGTGTAAAAGATTTTTTTTGGAAAATATAAAAGGAAGACTACCGTCGGTGACATAAAAAAACAAATCGTATTGGTGAGAAATTTGTAGTTTGTTAAGAAATTCTTTGGCTTTGGTGACTGAGGTTGATCTAGTATTGTGATGTAAAGAGACTTGTTTTATTTGATCTGAACTCTCAACAAAATCGACAGAGTCTGGACAAACATGAAAAATGTCGGGTACTAGATTGATAGAGGAAAGATCGAGTGAAAAGCGACTGGAAGCTTTGGATATAATGTCTTTGTCACCTGACCAAAATATATCTACATCGTAGTCGTGCTGGGATAATATTTCAGCTACAGTAAGGGTGTATCTTTCCCCTCCTCCTAAAGTATCAAGATACGGGTCGTAGATACCAGCTTTAAGACTCATTGGTTCATTATATACCTTTTTTTTGTTGCAATTCCCAAAGGCGGGCGTAGATCATAAAAGTATTGAACATCTCAAAAATAACGGAGATTACGCCGACAGTTCCATCGAGAAACATCTTTTCTTTGATCATCCTTTCCCAAAATTTGGTAAGCATCATTCGAGGAAATCGCCACCAAACTACCGGTGGGTGGTTAGCTTGAAACAGTAGCTTGGCTTCGGTGTCGGTCCAGACAAGACTTTTTTGAAGCATGCTCTGCAAATCGGTGTGGGTAAAGTGCTGAAGGTCGTTTTTAAGGTAACCCATGTTGCCAGTAACTACTGGCTCTTCATGAACATCGCCGGTAAAACCTTTAAAGTTTTTGGTATAAAATAAGCGTTTGACATAGTCGGGATAGCTACCACCGTGTCTGACTCGTTGTCCTAAAAAATGGTTGGCTCGAGGAACAACATAATAGCTATCATGTTCTGGTTGATTAATAGTGGAAATTATTTCTTTGGCTAAATTGGGGGTGACTACCTCGTCGGTGTCAACATAAAAAATCCAGTTTGAGGTAGCCATTTTATAACCAGCATTGCGCCAGTTGGAAAATTTTTTGTTGTACTCATCCGTAACAATAGTAGTTTTTACTTGGGGATAATTATCTTTAATTATTTTTGAGGTGTTGTCGGTGGAATTGGCTAGGACGACGACTATTTCATCGGCAAAAGCAACACTATTAAGACAGCGGCTAATTACGTCTTGAAAGTTACCTGAAATTATAATGGCTGTAAGTGTTTGTTTCATTTGTGCCAACTCCCCTTTCTGTTAACCCCGAGAAAAAAATCGATGACTCCACGCTTTTGCCAGGGTGTACCGGTAAATAATAATCTAAATGACTCGCGCACTAAAGCAAATTTGGTACGGAGATTGGTGTATTTATAACCAAAAATAAGTCGGTTTCGGGTGAGGTAGTAATCATGAAAACTACCACCACCGGCAGAGGTCGAGCCGGAATTTATATGCCAAATCTTGGCGGTAGGAACGTAGCCAATTTTGTAGCCTGATTTGATAAACATTTGGCAAAAATCCATATCTTCACAGTACATGAAATAGTCGGTTGGCATTAATCCGGTTTTTCTGAGACAGGCTGTTTTAAAGAGGATACAGCAGTTGGAAGTAAACTCAAAATTGTTACGATAGTTATCGTATTGACCGGTGTCGACTTCATCTAGGCCGATATTTTGACCGTAGACGTTGGCCCAGTCGATTTTTCCACCGGCTGACCAAATAACTTTACCTAATTGTGTAGCGGTGTAGCGGTCATGATGAAATTCTTTACCCTTGGCAAAATAGATTTTGGGACCGACCATACCGAGTTGAGCGTCGGTGGCAAAAGGTTTTAATAGTTCACTTAAAAAGTTTTTGTCGACTAAAACATCATTATTGAGGAGCAAGATATAGTCGCAATTATCTTTTTGAGCTAAATTTATTCCAAAATTATTACCGTCGGCGAATCCTAGATTGCGAGAATTAATTTCGAATTTCAAATTTCGAATTTCAAATTTCTTTAGATATTTATTTAATAACTCTACAGAATTATCTCCTGAGCCATTGTCGATTAAATATGTTTGGTAGGTGAAGTTGGGATGCTTAATCTGTTGAAGTGACTCAAGTGTTTGAATTGTCAGTTCGGCTTGTTGCCAGTTGAGGATAATGATTCCAACCTTGGTCATTAGAAATTTTTGGTAAACCGATTTAGTAAGTGTCGAAGATAGATGAAAAATTGTTTAAAGATATTTTGACCACTATCTTTGCGATAAAAGCGGGTAAACCAGTAACTGTATTCAAAAACACTTTCTTGACTACTACTGATAAACGAATCTTTAGATAGAGTTTTGTCTTCTGCACCATTTTTTTCCCAGAGTCGGATGTAAATTAAGCCAATAGCGAATGCTTGGAGTAAACAAAATACTAAACCGTGGACACCGTCTTTGTAGCCCTCTCCAGCAAAAAAACGAGAATTGAATTCTTGGGTTGGTTTGAGAATTAGATCACTAACCTTGACTTTGTAGCCACTGACTTTGAGCTCGTCTGCCTGAATTCCGGCATAACGGATAGTGCGCAAAAGAAAACTGTTGACGGTGTCATAATTGTGATGTCTGATAGCTAATTTTTCTGAATCTAATATGGTGAGGCCGTTACCTCGGGTTATTGGTTGGCTATGAATTTCTTTTTGCCAAGTTACATGACCTTTTTTAAAAAAGCGAATAAGGTAGTCTGGCCAGCAACGAGAATGTCGAAGCCACTTACCAAAGTTTATGTTTTTGCGGGGAATTTTGACAAAATCAATATCGTTTCGAAGACGAACTTTGTTCAGTTCTTTTTTGAGAGTTTTGTTGAGATACTCGTCGGGATCAAGAAGCACAATCCAGTTTCCGGTAGCTTTGGAGAGACCAAAATTTCGGGCAGGCTCGACATATCTCATGGGTCGATAAGGAAAGACTTTGGCACCAAAACTAGTGGCAATCTTTATACTATCATCGGTTGAGTGCATATCGATAACAATTATTTCGTCGGCAAAACCGCGAAGACTACGGAGACATTTACCCAACTTGTCTGCTTCGTTACGAACATTGATGACAGCACTGATTCGGTTGAGGCGTTTCATGTGGTATATTTTATCATTTTTGGACTTGGTAGATGATTGATTCAGAATTTTCGTATACCTTTGTAAGGTATAAATTGTTTATATTAAGGCTTAATTTGTTCTTTTGTAATCCTGTAAGGTAAATATATTCTAGGTGATTATTTAACAAAAATCCCCTGTCAGAAAAGATGTTTTCTTGTTTGAAAAACTGAAGACTATCGCGGAGTCGGTCTTGGTAGTTGTAGCCAGAATTGGCTAGATTCATGTAGTCATCAACAAAAGTGGGGTGTTGGCTGTAAGCGGAGACATAGCTGGTGGTTTCGTAGGCGTACAAGGGAATGGGGGTTGAGGTAAAAGAATTTTTGAGGTATTTGTCATAAGGAACCGTTAGGACTGTACCAGGAGGAAGCTGTTGTAAAAAATTTAAAGCAGAGGTTTCGGCGGTACTGATGTAGGCAGGTGGTGGGTTACCTAAGGAATTTTGGAAGCTAGAGTAGTTGCTAATAAAATTTATTAATAAAACTAAGATAGCTAGTCTGGGTAAAGCGATAAGTTGTTTGGCTAATAAAAGATTGCCCAGAAATAAAGCATAATAAACAAATTGGATGGTGTTCCAAGCAGTCCCCTTTTGGATAAATAATGTAGGGATTAATATAAGAACAACAATGGATATTAAAAGTGCTTGGTTTGTCCATGATTTTTTGATATCTAATTTGTAGAAGCCGATTAATCTAAATGAAAAATTGCCGATTATAAAGAGCAAAAAAGATAGTGAGTAAGCAAAAAACAGTTTGAAAAACGTAGTCGGGCTAAAAGAAAATAATAGATGTAGCTGATTGGCTATTTTTGGGAGATACAGCCTGTCGACAGATTCCACCAAGCTTTTGGTAAACCAAAATGGAGATAAGCTTAACAAACCTGATGAGTTGGGATTGTAGTATTGAAAAACCAAGAGTAAACTGAAAAAAGATAGTATTAATATAATTGCTGGTTGGTAAATTTTTTTGAAATAAGCATTAAGAGAATAAATCCCAAAGATTAATAAACCAGGGACAATGGCGTAGGCTTTGGTGATTGGCAGTAGACTTAAAATAGTGAATATTTGAATGGCTGATGAAATCGACAAGCGTGAAACCTTGGGTGGCAATAAATATATTAACCAGAGGATGAAAATGATTGATAGAAGATATGGTGGATTGATTTGATTGCTGGCTGATTGCATCGCCCAAAATAGTGATTCTCCGCCGAGTCCTTGTCCACGAACTAAGGTTATAAGCCAACCTAAGGAATTGGCAAAAGAGTTGAGACACATAAAATAGATGCCTCCAGAAAATTTGCCAGTAATCTTTCTAGCGACTTGAAAACTTAACCACAAAAATATGATGGTTGAGACGACTGGAAAAATTTGAAACAGCCATAAATTACCCGGAATGTGAGTTGTTTGGACCAAGAGGGAAATCAAGATGTCAAAAAAAGGATGATAGTTGGAAAGATTTTCCCCAGCCATAGGCGGAAGGGAAATTTTTAAAGGATTGTCGAGGTTGTTAATTAGGGAAAGATGCCAAATACCGTCGTGTCCGTTTGGTCCCCAAAAACCGATACCATATTGATAGGTAAGCCCAGAACGGACTACAGGTAATATTTGTACTGCCAGGCAAACTACAAAGACTAAACTAAATATTATTTTTTGGGTACGAGACATAGAATTTGTTTCCAAAACCAATTTATTTCTTGACGGGAAAAAATTAGTTGGTAGGTACAGTAGACTGTGGTACCTAAGACTATTTTAGTAATAATATTGATGACTGGAGAATAATTTATAAAGCCGACGAAATACAAACAAGTGGCCATGATCAAACTGGCGATAGTGGGATGAAGAATTGAATAAAAGACATTCAGTTTGAATACTTTTTGACTAATTAACCAAACGATGATTGAACTGGAACCGACTATTAGGGTGGCGACGGCAGTCCCCATATAGCCGTAACGGTAACTTAGTAAGGGGTAAAATATCCAGGTTAACACAGTCCACATGATCATCAATTTGGTGGTGATACTTATTTTGCCGACAGCGTTAAAAGCATTGGTTAGTGGGGTAGTAACAGCGGCCAGCCCGGCATTGAGCGCATAAAAATATAGTGGAAGTACAGCCGGTAGCCATTTGGTGTATTTTGGGATAGCCATAATCACATCAGGGGCAATAAAGGATATTCCTACCAAGGCGGGAAAAACAAACAAAGATATAAAAAATGTGCTTTTTTCCAAAGATTTTTTGAGTAGTTCTGGATGATCTTGGAGTCGACTAAAAGTAGGGAAAGTAACTTTCATAATTGCATCCATAAGACTTAGAGGCAGACGGGGTCCTTTTTGGGCCCAAGCAAGTAGACCAAACGACTCTCGACCGATAATGCTAGCCACTAGTAAGTTTGACAAGCGGTCTTTGGCGACGGCAATAAATGAATTGACTTGAAAGGGTATGCCAAAACGAAAAAGTCTTTTGGCTGAATTGACAGAAAATGAAAATCCAATTGGCCAAGGACTGTACAGGTAGATAAGGATTACACCAACTAAACTTCTAGCAAAGGTTGAAATAGCGTAGGATAGTGCGCCAAACCCTAAAAAGGCAAATAATACAGCGACCACATAAAAAAGTAAATTTTCGATAATGTCGATGGTGGATATTAATTTGAAATTTAGTTGGCGTTCAAGTAATACCGAGGGTATGGTTTTTAGTGAAGCAGCTAAAAAGGAAAAACATAAAGAAATAAGTATCCAAGTTTCCTTTGAGCCGTAATTATTTTTGGTAGCTATTGAAGGGTAGACTGTGGCCACGATTATTAGTCCGGTGATAACTAAGCTTTGCTGAAAAATAAAAGTGTTTGGGAGTTCGTCTTTGGTGACGGCAGATTTTTGTTGGATTAAGGCTGAGGCTAGGCAAACGTCAGAAAAATAACAA
>JAGORQ010000013.1 GCA_018062705.1 Candidatus Shapirobacteria bacterium | reverse complement strand
CTTCATAATCCTTATTCCCCTCATATTTCTTTTCCAGTAGGGGGACACCCGACACAAATACAATCAGATAAGTTATCGTCATCGGTCCAATTATTCCCCACATACTCACTGCATTTACCAAACTAATCAACCAAATTCCCCACCACATGGTAATTTCTCCAAAATAATTTGGGTGTCGACTATAGGCCCATAGTCCCCGGTCCATTATCTTGCCTTTATTTTTTGGATTATTTAAAAATTCTTTTAACTCCGCATCACCTCTGGCTTCAAAATAAAAACCAATAAGCCACACCAATATTCCCGCATAATTTATCAACCCAAATCCACCAAAATCATTTGTCCTTGCCACAATAAGTGGTAGGGCAATCATCCCCATAAATAATCCCTGCAACAAAAACACCTGCAAATAACTCCTAATTACAAAATACTTTCCCCAATCGAGACGCCACTGTTGGTATCTAAAATCTTCTTTTTTATTTTTGTTTCTTCTAAAAATATGCCCAGCCAATCTCCCTCCCCAAATCATAACTAGCCCCGTCATCACCACCGGTCTCAATCCCCAGCCCCCTATCACCAGATTAAATATCGCCACTAGAATAAATCCCAGTCCCCAGGCTATATCTGCCACATCATTTCGCTTTTTTACCATCGCCACTACCCACCACAGAGTCATGTAGACCCAAATCAATCCAAATGTCTGTGTTGTCACTTAGAAATCAATTGGTAAATCCAAAAACTGACTCCGGCTACAGTTGCCGACAGCACTGTTCCCCAAATCATATCCACCACGGTTACTAATATTGGCCAATCATAAATTGTTGCTAGGTTAGTCAAATCATAAGTGGCGTACGACACTAATCCAAACAATGCCCCGGTCAGTATTGCTTGCATTAAGGACTTTTTTTCAATTGCCGGCACCAAAATTAGCACCACCATTCCCACCACAAATAGCAAATAAAAAATTAATGCCGCCACCAAATTCGGTGATTTAGCCATTACATAGGCCAAATGTTGGGCATAAAATTTCTTGGCTACCACCGTCAACCAAATCGCATCAATTCCCAAAAATACTGTCAAGGTTAGAAAATATAGTTTAATCATATCTAATTAAACCACACTTCAACCGTTTCTAAATTCTTAAATTTTAAATTTGAAATTTTTCTATTCAGTCGTTACCCCATCAAACTCCTCTCCGCCCTCTGCCTCTTCTTTGGTAGCCTTCACAATCCCATCTTTATGGTGAGCCGGGGAGTAAATCGTGTAGAGTTTTAACATCTCAGTCTCCGAAGTATTGATCACATTATGTTCTGCACCTGAGGGCACCACGATCGCCGTCCCGTCAGTCACCATATACTCATTGCCATCAATAATTACCTTTCCATTACCGCTTTCAAATCGGAAAAATTGGTCATTCTCGGTATGTGTTTCCAGTCCAATTTCTTCTAATGGTTTTAACGCCATCAGCACCAACTGGCTATGTTTACCGGTGTACAGCACCTGTCTAAAATTTGTGTTTGCCTTTGTCAGCAATTCTATCGCCCCAAAATATCCCTTCATATTTTTTTAAATTTTAAATTATTAAATTTTAAATTATGCTTATTGTTACTCCATTCCCAACACCACGTTGACAGTGGTACTAGTTTTGTCCGTCCCCTCAGTCTGGCTCATCGCCACCGTAACCTTTAGCTTATCCTTTCCTAGCACCAACATCATCCCACTATCAGTGTTTAGCTCCATCTCTTTTTTCCAACCAACACTGGTCAATGCCAAGAAACCGTCAAACACATCTTTCTTTGTATCACCAGTCGTATAGGTTAGGCTATAGCCTTTATCGCTAGTTGCCGCCACTTCCATTTTTGTGTTGGCACCAACGATCAATTCTTTAGGAAATCCCTCAGGCACTTTTACATCATCCCCAGTTGAGTACTGCACTTGGCCGTCATCAGTCTTTACGGTAATTTGCCCGTCATCGACCTTAACTTTTCCTCCACTTTGCTCTTCAATTTGATGTTCAACCACCTTACTGGTCACCTTTTGTTCTATCTTATCCTTCACTCCGCATGCCGACAGAACCAATCCGCAACCAATAACCAGCGCTAACTGAGTTGATTTTTGTTTATTCATTAATTAATAATACACCAGGTATAATCAATTATGACCAACAATGCTAAACCGTGGGAAGAAATCGGTCGTGAAACCGTTTTTAAGAAATTCGGCAAGGCAGTTGAAAAAGTCATTTTTCGTCTGCCTGACGGTAAAGAATTTGATTATTACATCAAAAAAGAAGGCCCAGCCGCTTGTGTTCTGGCTTTAACCCCTGATAATGAGGTAATTTTGGCTCGCCAATATCGACCTGGTCCCAAAAAGATTGTTCTCGAACTCCCTGGCGGTTACGTTGACTTGAACGAAAATCCCGAGGTCGGCATGCTCCGTGAGCTTCGCGAAGAAACTGGATATGAGGGCGACGTCAAATTTGTTACCACCTGTCTTGATGATGCTTATTCCACCATGGAACGACATTGCTTTGTCGCCACCAATTGTAAATTGGTAGGGGAGCCACATCTAGATGAGGATGAATTTATCGATATTATGCTTGTGCCTCTATCTGATTTTCGCGATCTTCTTCGCTCTGGTCAAATGACCGATGTCGAAGTCGGTTATCTTTGTCTCGATTTTCTCAAGTTACTTTAATCCAAAAACTGTTTTAAATCCTGTGCAAAGGCATCTTTTGGTCTAAAGCCTACAAAGTCTTTTATTACCTTACCGTCTTTAAACAATTTTAGGTTAGGAATACTTCGAATCTCATAATCCATTGCCAAAGATTGATTCTCTGGTTGGTCAGTGTCTACCTTAACAATGTTTAGTTTTCCTCCAAATTCTTTCGCTAATTCATCCAGCACTGGTGCCATCATTTGGCAAGGTCCACACCAAGGTGCCCAAAAATCCACCAATACTGGTAGTTCGGATTTAATCACATTAGCCTCAAAATTAACCTTACCTATCACATTAGTTAGATTTGACATATTTTTTTATTTCAATTAATAATTTTTTATCCTCTTTATTCATCGATTCAAGACAGGTATCAAATTTATCCTCCACAATTGTGTCCATCACCCCAGCCACTGCGGACTTTATTGCTTTGAGCTGGGTCAATGTTTTGACACAATCACAGTTACCTGCCAACATTTTTTTTACGCCTTCCATTTGGCCAATAATGTTGTTGAGTCTTTGATCAATCGACTTCATAACCAATTATACGCACACCCCAGGGGGGTGTCAAGAACCAACTCTTTCCAGTCCCTGCACAACTACCTTGCTCCCCACCTTAACTTCTTTGAATACCACTTTTAATCCATGCAACCCTGCCAGTTGCCTAACAATTGCTAGTCCCACTCCTGTCCCCGCCACTCCCAGCTGTTTATCACTTCGATAAAACCTTTCCCAAATTTTATTTATTTCTTCTGCTTTAATTCCTACCCCAAAATCCCTAATTGTTATTGACACTTCTGTATTACGGCTACCAACCATCACCTTCACCTTTCCATTTTTATTACTGTATTTAATTGCGTTTAATAGCAGGTTAGCCAAAATAATTTCTAGTATCAATTTGTCCGCCATCACCATCCCTCCCACTCCAATTTTTTGTATTTCGATCTTATTTTTTGTTTTTACCTTTTGTTCCGCTATTACTTTCTCAATTAATGCATCTACCCTAATTCTTTTTTTGCTTATTATCTGACCTCCATCTTCAACTTTTGATAAAAGTAACAGTTTGTCTATTAGTTTGGCAAAACCTATCATTTCCTGGTTTACTTTTTCCATTTCCGCTTCTGTTGCCTTATATTTTTTATCTTTTAATTTAATTAAGGCTACGTCCACCATGCTAATTGCTCTAGCCAGGGGAGTTTTCAATTCATGCGAGGCGTTTGACACAAAAGTCTTTTGTTTTTCATATGTATCTTCGATTCGACTAATCATTTGGTTGTATGCCTGCACCACCACTCCAATTTCATCACTGTCGTCACCGGAATACTCAAGTTTCTGGTTGTTTTTTTCAGCCTTGGCTGTTTTCATCGCCAAAGTCAATTTTTCAATTGGATCAAAAATATAATCAAGAAGTCGATTTGTCATCGGCCAGCTAATCAATAAGCTCACCAATAGTATTCCCAAAAGCAGATAAATTCCCTTATTCAACATGTTTTGAAACAACAACTCCGAGGTGGCCAGTTGAACTATTCCCAGATCAACCCCATTTTTAATTACTTTACTAGTCATAGTGTAATAGTCCTCCCCCGGGTAAAAACTTTGTATCATTAACCCTTCTTGATCTCCTTGCTTCTGACTTACCCCCAGCCTGCCTTCAGAATTTAATCTGGCATACACTCCATAAGCAGCAAAAAGTTTACCCTCCCTGTCCCAAAACACCGCCGACAAGTTCTCGTCTCTCAAAAACGCCGCCACTGTTCTGCCCAAATTGTCTTTTTGAAACAACATCTCTTTCCCATTAGTTATTATTTGGTCGGTTACCAGCTCAGTTTTTGCAAACATCAGCTCCTTTTTGATCAAATTTAAACTGTACCAATAATAGGTCCCCCCCAGTATTCCAAAAGCAATTAGTAATACTCCGGCGGTATATCCACCGATTAGCAACCAAGCCTTATGTTTTAATTTCATACTTTCAGCGCGTAGCCCTTGTTCTTTACTGTAACTAGTAGTTTCTCGTCTATTTTATCTCTCAACCCTCGAATATGCACATCAACTGTATTTGAAAAAATATTGACATTTTCGTCCCATACATGTTCCATCAGCTCCTCCCTGGTTACTGCCACGCCTGGTCTCATGGCCAAATACTCCAGCAACCCATACTCTTTTGGCGACAGCACCACTTTTTTATTTTTATACCAAACTTCTTTTAGGTTAGTATCAATCAAAAGCTTATCCAGACTAATTTTTGGTGTCACCAAATTGTCCTGTCTTCGTAGTAGTGCTCTAATTCGGGCATTCAGCTCATCAGCTCTAAATGGTTTTGTCATGTATTCATCTGCTCCACCATCAAGTCCTTCAATTTTATCTTCCACTTGGCTCTTGGCCGTCAACATCAACACCTTAGTTTTTTGCCCCTCACTCCTAATTTCTTTACACCAATCAACTCCAGAGCCATCAGGTAAGTTAATATCCAAAATAATCAAGTCGTATTCAGCATTAATATTTTTATTGGTTGCCTCCACTACTGTACATGCTACATCAACCGCATATCCGCTGTTTTTCAAAATTATCTCCAAATTTTTGGCCAATACCACATCGTCTTCAATTACTAGTATTCTCATATTAAATACTGGTCCATTCTTTGTAACATCGAGTTTGAGTGTTGTCCATGAAATATCGCCGACATATCACTACCACAATTAAATATATCGCCACCCGAATGCTGAATCCTAAAAACAGTAACATCATATCTTTTCCCGTCTATGCTAATAATACATCTGCTATCAATCGTCGGTTGGGCTAATGGTGGAGGGTTGGTTGGTTGGATAGTGTTGCTGGTTGTGTTGGGGCTACTGTTGTTTGGCTTAATTGTCGTTACTCCGCCACTTTTGATTAACACCGCAAAAGGGTCAACTTCAGCTATTACTTTTTTAATTATTTTTACAATTGTTGGCGTTAGTTTTGGTGTAATTGCTATCGTTTCTGTCGGTACAGTGCTTTCGGCAATTACTGGCAGTGTCCTGCTGGCTACAATTTTTGTCGTCGTCATATTTTTAGTTGCCAGCACAATTCCGCAAACCAAAAAAAAGTTAAACATGGCAATTAGAAAAATAGTTTTTATTATTTTCATACTTTAAAAGCAAAATCTTCAAATATAATATTTCTTCTTTTTACCCCAAGTTTAGCTAATTGTCTATAAATATCCTCCATCATTTTTCTTGGTCCACACAAGTAAAATCGACTCTTTTCACCCCCATTTACTTGTTCCATAATTTCCTCTCCGGTTAGTCTCGTGTACACATCACTGGTTCTACCAATCAGTTTAAAATTAGTTAGTTTCGATGTGGCTTCTAACACTTCCTCTTCATACACCATCTCCACTTTGTTTTTAGCACTATAAAATAAAAACAACTGTCGATCCCTCGGCTTCAATGCTTCGCTTCTAATCATACTCAAAAATGGGGTAATTCCTATTCCGCCAGCCACCATTACTATCTTATTATCTCTATCAAAACCGCTTCCCATTTTGCCGTATGGTCCCCAAATTATTGCTTGGGTTCCGATAGCAATTTTTTTTAATTTCAAAGTGTAATCACCCAGTATTTTTACCGACAGTCGCAACCGTTCTTCACCCGGGGCTGATGATATCGAAAACGGATGCCTTTCTCCTCTCATATCACCCCCAAATTCAACATAAATAAACTGTCCTGGTTCAAACTTTAATTTATCACTACCAGCAGGTTGTAGCCATATTTCTATCACATCTCCTTTTTGTTCTGCTCGATCAACACTGTATTTATATCTCGGTCCAAACCATCGATATAAAAACGCTTTATAAACAAAGGCATACAATCCTCCAAACAACATAACAAAAATCCAAACTCTTAATGGCAAATAGCGCGACACATCACTTTCAATAAAAAATATGTGCGCCCCACCAAACCACAGTGTTGCCCCCAGCAAATCATGGGTTTTTAGCCACAATTCATAAGGTAGGTTGACTACAAGTGTTAAAGCTAGCATCGATATCATTGTGTACAGTCCGAGCACCCCCAGGTTATAGGTAAAATCGCTTGAAAAATAAATATATTTCGTTGCCAAACTAAAATTTGGTAAAGCATTCACCGCCAAAAAAATTGGGTGATGTAATATCAAAAAAAATGCCAACACACCTATTTTTTGATGGCCTTTAATAATTTTGTCTTGTCCGCCCAAAATATTTTCCAAAAACCTGGCTCGACTACTCAGCCCAAAGCTCCAACATAGCATTACTGTTCCCCAGAGTGAAAACAACTGCGATACCGTCACCCAATTAAGGAGCCAATTATCACCCACTGCCCATTTTGAAGCAATGTGTAGCGCCCAAGTAACCAACAGTAGTAGTGTTGTTAGGCTAGTTATCATGTTCTTCTTCCTCTTCCACTTCGTATTTATCCTCATTTTCTTTATCTTCTCTTTCGTCATCACCACTCCGGCCACTATTTTTAGTTATTGTCCCAGTGGTGCCTGCTGGAGTTGTGGTGGGTATCGGACTGTTACTATTTACTACCACCCCAGTCGGTTTGTTTAACAAAAAATCCTGAATCTGGGTCACATCACTCCCGTGTAATTTCTTATATTGAGTTGTCATGTCTTTTCCGCAATCAAAAAAATCGCCTCCCTCTTTGCCAAAGGCCGCAGTGACATCATATTGTTGGTTAAGTACTGTGATTACGCATTTTCCATCCACCAGTTTCCCTTTTTTAGGCATCACTTTTTGCACCACCACCTCAACTCGGGGAGTCTCAGTCGGCTCCACACTTGCCACCTTTTCTATTTTAGTTTCTTTTTCTCTTACTTTGTCTACCATTTTAACTACCCCCACTCCAGTAATTGCCAGAGTTGGCACAGTAAATAGGGTAATTATTCCAAAAGTTCCTAGTGACGATAAAAATTTAGCAAACATTATTTTATTAAAATATAATTAGACCATTCTACCTGCATCTATATTAAGGATGGATTAAGCCTACTGAGCCAGTTTTCCAATCACCGGATATTTTCGTCTAATTATATCTCCGCCAATCATATTTAAGTCCTTACTACTGTCTTTACCAGCCAAATAATGATAATCCCCACCAGTTACATAAAAATCTTTTCCCGCCGTCACATCATATACCAAACCATTTAAACCAATAAATATTTTTTCTCCCTCCACCGACCCGTCATGTTTAACTAATTCCTCGTTACTGATTGTTGGCAAATTCACCGCGATTGGTGGGTTTGTCGTTGGTCTTGTTTTATACCACACCCCACCCGCAATTCCCAAAATTAAAACTATTACTAATGCAATTTTTACTACTTTCATCTATCTATTCTATCAAATTCAACCTTAATCAAAACTAAATAAAATTACTCATCCAAATAGTCATCCTTCAATACCGTCTTCAACATCAAAATCGCCACTTGAAACATTTCTGGTTTTTTTACATCCGTAGCCAAAAACACCCTATCAATTCTTTGAGCAAAATTTCTTCTATCTTCGACTGGGCCTTCGTTTAGTTTAGTTATCATCTCCACCCCCTTTTCCGGCGTCATCGCGCAAATGTCATCCACAAATGACTGATTATTAATCTTGTCTATTGTCTTTTGACGACTCCTTTCTTGTCTGTCACTATGAAGCACCCACCACATCCTATCTCTTGCCTCGGTTGCTGGGCTGTTAATTTTATTTGCCACAAAAATATATTATCACCAATAAACCTTTATCTCATCACTAGTCTAATCACCAATTCCCAAAAGTAATAATTGCTGTCCAAATATACAAACACCAGAAAAAAGTAACCTGACTAGTACTTTTTACATTATTAGCCATCATCATTACCAATACTTGTCTTGTGGTCAGCAAAACATAAAAACACGCTAAAAAATTTAACACCAGATTATTAATTATAATTACCAAGAAAACTTGTCCTGCTATCCACAATATACCCGAACTAAAGGCGATTAACCAATGGGTTGTCGAAGAATCATTTTTTTTAACAAAAATTGCTAACAGCCCGTATAGAACTAACGAGCCAAATAATATCATTGAAACCACCGATCCAAAACCAATCTTGTATCTGTCTAGTAACCACCATATAAACCCAACGTCTAATAAAGATTTAAATACAAAACTTAATCGGTACAAAACTCGGTCTATCGGATTTTTTAACCAAAGTATAGTTTCACTTATCGGCCTGTTTTTATGGTCAAATCCAACCGCTCTGTTCCAAAAATAGGTAGTCGCGAGTGCAAACATCGGAATTGATATTATTCCATTAAATCTAAAGATGTCTGGAAACATAAAAGTATTTTATCTCCTCACTAGTAGTATCCCAAACGGTAAATCACGCCCTGGACCGGCCACATATTTTCCATTCTGCCACATAGCTATACTTCCGCCACTATCCAAATTAATTGCATTCCTAATTCCCATTTCTTTGACTACATTTGCCATCTCTGCTACTGTGGCATTGTACACCAATCCAATATACACCGTACTCTCAGTCGCGCCAATAAATGCTCTGGTTCCTTTACCAGATTTTTTAGGATCACCATCCCCGCCAAATTGCGACTCGCCATTAAATACCAGCATTGGTTGTCCGGCAATTACACTATCTACCCCAGTATCTCGTCCCCATTCGGAAGATTGGCGGACAAAACGGGATGTTGTCGAAAATATCCCCGCCGGTACAGCACTATACACATTATTTCCCGAATTAAAATAATACTTTGCCTTATTCATCATCAAGGTATCAAACGAATTTTTCTTAGTCGCACAGGCCGGATAACTTGCCGGGCAAAAATACGGTCCATTAATTCCCGCAAATGCTCCCGATCTACTGGCAAAAGTTGCTAGTGGCATTACCGGGCAATTATCACCACAATCCTTATCACTGGCAGTATCCACCACCACCTTGGTAGTTTTCAAATCAGCACTAATTACTCTTACCGAAAAATCCCCGGCACTTGTTTTAACAATTTGCGTCCCACTGACCTGCCCGGCTGACTGCGAAGCTGTCGACGTGGTCACTGCTCGCTTATCCGCTTCTTTTTTTATCTCACTATTTAAAGTTTTCAAACTGGCCGATGCCGAAGCGTAATTTTCCTTTCCCAAAAAATCTAAAGTCTGCGCAAAATATTTATCCAAAGTTGCCAACTGTTTCTTATCACTCCGCAAATCTATCAAGTCTTCATATGATCCAATCGTCAGTTTAAGCACCTCTTTTAGTGACTTTAATTCCCCAGTTAGTTCTTTGTTTATCTTTATTTGATCATCACTTTTTAAGACATCCAGTTCGCTTTGAGTGGTTGTTAACTGGTTTTTTGTATCACCCAACAACATTTCTATCTCCACCCTTCGCCCCTCCAAACTATAATAGTTTTGCAACAACCTCGATCTGTCTTTATTCCACAATATCAATCCCGCCACAATTACCCCAAACGCAATCACTCCACCCACCAACCATTTTTTCATTATTTAAGTCTAGCAGGGGATTTTAAAAAATCAGATATCGACAAATTGTCGACAACTGAGTAGTCCCCAATTTGGCTACAACTCATTCACACGTTTTCAGTCGTTCCCAAAATGGGGACAGCTCAAAATAAAATAATATGTTGTTATAATTTCACCATGAAACAAGCTCTTGGAATTATCACCATACTTCTAGCTTTTATTAGCTATATTCCCTATCTTCGCGACACCTTTAAAGGCATTACCAAACCCCACATGGTTAGTTGGTTTTTGTGGATGTTCGTTTCCTTTATTGCCTTTGGTCTCCAGTGGTCCAAGGGTGCTGGCGCCGGCGCTTACGCTAATTTCGCCATGGGACTTATTAGCCTGGTTTTATTTATTCAGGGCATCAAAAGTGGCACCAAAAACATCCGCCCTGCCGACGTTTTTTCTTTTATCCTTGCGGTAGTGGCTATTATTTTATGGCTGGTTGTTCATCAGCCCACCTGGTCAATAATCTTAGTTGTCCTCATTGATATTTTTTCTTTTATCCCGACCTTTATCAAATCATGGCACAACCCTCATCAGGAAACCTTAATTACTTGGATATTAAGCTCTGTTCGTCAATTTTTGGTAATTTTATCCCTTCAAAGTTTTAACTTTGTCACGGCTCTATTTCCTGTTTATGCCCTCACCGCCAATATTCTTTTTTGTATCGAGCTAATCTACCGCCGACGAACAATTCGCTAATTAATTTTATTCCTTACTCGCAACCACTTCTTACTGTTTAAGTCTGGAATGGGATTTTAAAAAATTCTTTTTCTTAGAAATTTTTTCCCCAATCTTGTTTTCAATAATTTTTCTCGCTTCACCGGTTGCTTCACCTGCACTTTTTTGCATCTTCCTTAAGTTTAGGAAAACCTTTAGAGTCCTCCTTTTTAGTTATTGTGGTTGTTGTTGCCTCAGCCAACATTGTAAAAATTAGTTCCATATCATCCATATGATCACGCAAATTTTCTTTTTTCAGTCCCTTAAGTTTTTTATAATCTGCCACCTTTAAGTCAAAAGTTCCTGTCATTATTTCATTGGTCAATAAAGCATATTCCAAGCTATGCTTTATTCCTCGGTTTTTCCATTCATCAGTCAACTCGTTTCTAATTGCAATTCCCCGGGCTCTTTTTTCTATCCATTCTTCGGTATAACCCTTAGCTCGATAAATTTCCTTCATCCGTATCATTGCCAACTCTGGATTCTTTATTTCCTCAATTCTTTCGTTACCAACTTTTGCCAGCCACATTTTAAACGGCTCAGCTTTTTTACTTGGTATGGATTGAATAATTCTTAGTATTCCTTGTTGATCTGCACAGTCAGTTAAGTACTTTTTTCCATCAGATGACTTTAATTTCAGTTGTCGACAAATTGTCGATAACTCAATCTGACTTGTATTTATATCTCTATCTTTCATTCTGTACCAATAGTCTTTTGGATCTGTGCTGTCAGTTAATACCGCAACAATATCAACCACCGAGAAGTACCAACTTTTCTCGTACCAAATTCTTCTGATTTCTTTTTGCTGAAAAATCAACGGCGCCACCACTTCAGTATTTTTATTCATAAAAAATAATACATCCGAAGAAACACCGAAGTCAAGAGTTTTAGCCGCTTATTTTTTTCCCCTCACCGCTCTAAACATTGTCCCGAGTCCGAGTATTAGTACCACAAATTTTACCCATCCGCCGATAATTGGTATTTGCGACACGACTGTTACCAATATCAATCCAATTATTGCCAACAGGTATCTATTTTTCATTTTTAACCAACCATTTTTAGCTATCATGGCACCCATGGTTATTGCCACCACCAATCCACTCAAATACAAACTCGCAAAATAAATTGGAAACAGCATCAGCCCTAGTGGGCTTCCTACCATCGACACTAGCAAAATTAATGCCAACACTGGTGTGACTATTAGTACCACCAACCCCCAGCCCAAAGTCGCCCAAAAATTCTTTTGGTTTACTTCCACTTTTTCTACCGCCTTACCGCCAATTGCCAACAAAACCAGCAGTGTCACCAACTGTCCCAGCCAAAAAATCACTTTTCCCGACGTTACCAAAGCTTTATTAACATTCTCTGGTATTTGTGTTTGTTTTGCTTCGTGAACCACCACTTTTTTCTCCCCGTCAACTATTGCAGTTTCTGCCACCTGACCACTCTCTATATCCGCCTCCAAGTCTCCTTGAATATGAACTTTTTCTCCCACTTTCAAATCTCTAGCTACCACTTTTACCGATCCAGCAAATTGTCCCAACATTATTACCTCACCTCCAGCAGCCAGTACATACCCGCCAACTATCGAATTTTCATCAATCGTCACCTTACCACCAGCTACTGTCAAATTTTTCCCTACTACTCCTTTTATCACCACCTCACCTCCAGCCACCACCAAATCTTCTTCCACACTTCCATCAAAATTTACCTTGCCCCCTGCCACATAAGCATCACCATTTATATTTGAAGTCACCTCCACCTTGCCTCCAGCCATGATCAAGTCGCCTTCAATTTGTTCAGACACTTTTTTGTCGTCTCCAAAAGCAAAGGTAGGCAAGCCCGTTCCCTGTGCCAACACCTTGCTCCCCGAGTTCAAAAAAACCATCACCAAAAACACTAATCCCACCACCAATTTACTGATTTGTGACATTTTGTTCATGTCTAACTATAGCTCATTTTCCACCAAATGGTCAATTGTTGCCCAAAACTATTTGTCTTACATCATCCCTAGCACCACCACCGCAATCTCCAAACAGGCAAGAGAAGCTCCGGCCTGAAGAATCACTTTTTTGACCATCCATTTTTTCTCATCTCTCCCAAACATCACCGCACTCACTTGTGCTGGCACCACAAATCCCAGCCAAAAAATTCCCGCCATCGCATAGGCATTCCACGCTGGCTGATTTGCCATAAATATCGCCAATACAATAGTTGTCACCACTGTCACCAAAAACTGTATGGCATAAGTCGGTCCCATCATCTTCATCATTTTTTCTTGGACCTCTTTAGGTAATTTATCAAACCCATGAATCTTCCCCCATATTTTTCCAAATAACGGTCCGTACCATATCGCTCCAAAAGCAAATTCCAACACCGAAGCCAAAACAATTGCTGTGTAATTTAGCATCATAACCATTACTAAACTAATATTAGTTCATTATAGCAACTAATTTCCGAACCGTATTGATATTTCTCGCCGTCATATTTTTATAAATCACTGTCCCCATAAATTTATTTAGTCCGCTTTTGCCATAATCGCTTCGCTTAATATGCCACACTATCGCCCCGTCAATATAAAAGGTCTGGTCCACTTCTTTAATTGCCACCAGTTTTAAACAATCCTCATTATCAAATCCATCTTTCAAAAAAATCACATCAGTTTTTTCTTCAGCATCATTTTTCCACTCTGCCGGAATACCTTCGCTCACTTTCCAAATATTTTCTGCCGTCCGCACCAGTACATCAATATTTATATTAAAAAATAACTCAATCTCTGTCTCAATCTTTTTTGCCAATTTACTGGTGTTTTTATCCTCAGATTCAAAAATCACGTTTCCCGAATTTATGTATGTTTTTACATTTTTGTAGCCATTCTCCTCAAAACATTTCCGTAGTCTCCCCATCTCCACCTTTTTATTTCCACCCACGTTTATCCCGCGCAACAGCGCCACATATTTTGTCATTTTAAAGACATCTCCAGCACCTTCTTTGCCAACAGTCTCGTCGTGTCAATAAACGGTATAGGTGAATTATCCTCAGTAATAATTATTGGTAGTTCAGTACAGCCCAAAATAACTCCGTCACAACCTTCTTCCTTTAGTTTTTCAATAATCTTTATCACCACACCTACCGATTCTTTTGTCACCCTCGCCGGCACAATTTCTTCATAAATTATTTTATTTATTATTTTTTGTTGTTCTTCCTCTGGAACTCGGTACTCAATACCCTTACCTTCCAGCGACTCTTTGTATAGTCCACTACTCATCGTTATCCCCACTCCCAGCACAGCTACTTTTTTAAATCCTCTGGTTACACACTCTTCAGCTGCCGTTTCCACAATACTAATTACTGGAATATTCGACTCATTTTTTATTTTTTCAAAAGCAAAATGTATCGAATTTCCCGGAATAATTATTAGATCGGCTCCAATCGATTCGAGTTTTTTTATCGCCGTCACACAAATTTCAGCAACCTTATCCCAATTATTAGCTCTTTGCGCCTCTAATATTCCCAAAAATTCCGGATTAACCAAAACAATTTCTGGGTGTTTATAATCGCCAAGAATTTTTGCCGCCTCAGAAACTATTGTTTTGTAGCATAGCGATCCTCCCTCAGCCGTAATTCCCACTATACCAATCGTTTTCATAATTATTATTTATATCATTAATCAATATTTTTCAGTCTGTAGTAAATAACCCCCACCGACACCATCAGCAGTTGCACCACCAACAAAGCTCTAGCCACCCCAAATCTATCTGCCGCCATCCCCACCAGAACCGCTGAAATTGAATAGATAATATTGCCCACAAACGAATTAATTGATGTCATTGTCGCCCTTTGTTCATTAGTAAATTCATTTTGGAGAATCGTACTCTTGGCCACCGTACTTGGTCCATAAGTCACCGATGCAGTAGCAATCATAAATGGCGAGGCAATAGTTGGGAAAATAAATGCTATCAAGGTTAATGCACGGCTATACACTTCGGTATAAAACAATACTCGAATTGCCTCATACTTTTGAATCAGTTTTCCGGCCAGTCGAAAACTCACAAAGCTAGTAAAAAAATTAATCGACATTACCATGCTCGTCGCCCAGGTCGGCAAAAACAAGTTGTAAAATGCCGACTGAAAATTCCAGGTCACTCCACCAATATAGCCAATAATGTCCGTCAGACTCAACAGTCTTACTTTCATATTATTTTTATAAATCATCCACGATTCTTTTAAGTGACTCAGGGCACTTTCCACCGGCTTTTTCTCGACTTTCGGATCCACAAACCCCAAGCTAATTACTGTGGCAATTACTCTCGGGATAATTGAAATTACAAATAATAGTGACAAAGATTTTATTACCAACAAACTTCCGACAAACACTCCCACAAATCCCGACAGTTCCAACCATGAGTTTATTTTTCCATATTCATGGTGGTAACTACTCTTTTTATTTTGTTCCGCCAAAGTCTCATACAATAGTGCATCATTATTACCACTAAAAGCAGCCATATTTATCCCGTCAAATATCACCCCAACTAGTAATACAAAATAATTTTGGCCAATAGCATACAAAATTATCGATAACAAACTGGCCACCGCTCCTGCTCTCAAGCAATTGCTCCGGCCATGTTTATCCGAGTAATACCCTAGTGGTATTTCAAACAGTCCTTGGCTAATTTGAGCCACCGAAAATAGACTCAGTGCTAATGTATACGAGTGGGTAATTTGATAAAAGTAAATTACCTCTAGTACCGAATACAGCCTAAAGTTGTAGAAAACATAGAATAGTGATAGCAACTTTACGTTGCCTAATTTTTTTAATTTAAAAGCCATATTAAAAATAAAATTTATAAATAAGAACCAAAAAAAGCCGGTCACACGACCGGCGTTTAGTTTATAAAAAGTTTAAAAGGGGAATTGACAGACTAAAACACCGACCGTGTTAACCACGGGTTAAAACTGGTGTTTTGATTACTATCATTGATGAGATTATATCACCCAAATCTAATCTGTCAACATTATAGGTTTACAGTCTGTAGTGCTCCAATGCCAATCTCGTCACTCTTGTCAGCTTCTTCAATTTCAGTAATTCAGCCGGGCAGTCGCATACAATTCCTTTGCCCTCGTTAACTTTTAATTTTTCCACTTCGACTCCCTTAACTACAAATACATTCGCCTCATAGTCCTGACCATCAATCTCTTTTGTTTTATAAAAAATTCCCAATTTTTTAACTTGATCCAAATATATATTTATTTCCAATTCTTCTTTTAACTCTCTTTCCAAACATTCTTCCATCAATTCACCCTTTTGCGCCGATCCTCCAAACATCGATATCAAGCCCGGATTAACAATTCCTGGTTTTTCATCTCTTTGTTGTAAAATAATTTTTCCCTCACTTGTTACCAGTAACGCGTGCGCTCCAACTTTTGTTTCTTCAATATCCACCATTACCTATTTTACACTCAATATTCTAGTAATTTCCTCCACCATTTCCTCCGACAAATCTCGATCAAACAGCAGTGTATTCCAGCCCAGCTCTCTCGGCACAACTAAATTTTTTTCTTGATTATCCACAAACAAAATTTCGTCTGGACCAACCCCAGCTTCATTTTGTGCAATTTCATAAATCTTTTTATCTGGCTTTTTTATCCCTAGGTTGCACGATAGTAATATCTTTTTATATTCAATATTTGGCACAATGCCTACCTTTACCATATCCTCCCAAAGTCCCGAATTGATATTCGAAATAATCCCTATTTCAACTTCATGAGCCAAGTCATAAATCAGCTTACTTATTGGTTTTATTGTTTTGTAATCCGACACCCACCATTTAACCAAATCATAATCTCCCGCATCTTTAAGTTGATATTTTTCAATACATTTTTTCCAAAACTCTTCTGTTTTTATTTTCCCAGTAATCAGTTCCATTTTATGTTGAACAAAAAAATCCACAAAATTATCAAAGTCCAAATCAAAATCCTTACAGGTTCTTTTAAAATAGTTTCTACAGTCAACTATCACCTCGCCGATATCAAAATAAACAAATTTAACCATGCGAAATTATACATTTTATCTAACATTGTTATAATATTTCCATGAAATTAGCTTTGCTCCTTCCCGGATACCTTGAATCTCCCGATTATCACCACCTAGTTGTTATTGGTGAAAAACTTAAAAGCCTGGGCTATACCACCATCCGTGTCGACGCTTGTCATTTATGGGAAACACGGAATGCAAGTCTCTATACCACCACCAACTATCTTCATCAGGTTGAAGACATTATTAAATCTTTTCAGTCCCAAAATCCCACTGAAATTATTTTAGTTGGCCACAGTCAAGGATCATTTGTTGCCCTGCTTGCTGGCAATAATAATCTAAATATTACCAAAATCATCGGTCTGTGTTTACCAAACCCTCTCGGTCAATCTTCCCACAAATGGGTCAATGGTGTTCGTATCTCTCAAAAAGATTTACCAAACGATTCCACTAAATTTCGTGAATTTTCAATTCCAATATCCTATGTCCATGATCGTGATCAATATTCTCTTATGAATGAACTAAAGAAAATCACCCAACCATTGCTCGTCATCATGGGTCAGGATGATCCTTCAGTCTCCGAAGTTGAGGCAGTTGTCAAAGAATTAAACTTGCCAAACTTTATCAAAATAAAAAACATGGGTCACGACTTCCGCCAGTCCGACGAACTCTGTCACCAAGTTGCCAATGAGATAGCCATATTCCTTAGGAGTTGATTATTTTGCCAGATTTGAGTTTCTATATTTCTTTTCAAGAGTAACGTCATCTCCAAACCAATCTGGTTTTATAAAATTATCAGCCTCCTCTTCATTTGGGAACTCAACTTCTACAAAGGTCAAACCTTCATTCTTCTCTTCAAACACGTCTAGTTCGGCCTTTATTTCACCAGTCAGTGGCACTATGTATCTTTTTTTCTTGATCCTCTTCCCTACTGTCTTGTCCCAATAACCCAAAAATTCTTCTTTGGAAATTACTTTTTCCGTCTCTTCCCTATATCCATTTCCCATATCCTTTTTCATGGTATGAGTAAAAACTTTGCCATGCCTTCTCACCCTTTCATCATCACTGATGTACCCCTGTTCAATTTCGGTGCAACTGTACTTTGTTAAATTAGGCATCGATTTAATTAAAAACTTTTTTTCAATTTCCATTCTTTTCATAAAAAGGGCTTCACCTTGACTCATCAGCAAGTCTTCCATCTCCTCCAATATCGTGGCCAGTCGAAGGTTTAACAAATCAATCTCCTCACTTTTATTATTTTTAATTGATGTCAACTCAGCTTGGACATTCCTCAAACTTTTTATTGTGTTTTTTTCTTGCTTGTTAGTGATTGCGCTCATTACCTTCTCAATTAAATCAATTGATACGTCTCTCATCGATTTAAGAGTTGTTGGCGGCGAGCTTTTTACAGTTTCCGATAAATTTATCATCTCATTAATCTCATCGCTTGCACCTTTAGATATCTTCACATAATTAAATATTTCATAAAATGCCAAACCCAAATGGTAAGAAGATACCCCAATACTCACGTTACTCTTACGCAAGCTGTCTGCACAAGAGCTAAGAAGTGACAATGAACGTCGAAAATATTTTTCTGCAGCTTCATTTTGTCCAGTCAACATTGAGTCGTTCATGTCATATTTAGTTGCCCCAGCAAAAACATCATAAATCATTTTTGCTACCACCATCGTCCCCATTAACCCAGACAGAAACACAATAATAGAACTGGATGATCCAAATTCGATAATCACAGAAAACAATTTGTTATTTAGCGATACTATCGAGATTAGTGTAAGTAATATCAGTGAAGTACAAAACGTTCGATACAAGTCCTTTGTTAATTCATTCCCAAAGTTTTCAAATTTCTTTTTGATGTTTACCAGTGATACGGCAAACCATGCCGTCCCGGAAACCATCGTAATTGGAATCAGTACACTAACCAGCAGGGAAATATCAATAAATAGAATACAAGGTAACGCAATTAGCCCATAAATTAGGCTTTCCCTGAGTCCCTTTGTATATTTTTCATTCAGTGATTCATAGGCGGTATTTCTCTCAGTTGTTGTTAGGTCGATTCGAAAAAAGTTTTTAAAAGTTATTCTTTCAAAAAAAGTCTGAAGCATTTTTTCCATTTTATAATTGATTTATATCCCGTATTTTACATCGTCCTGCATTACTTTAGGCAGGTCATTTAAAAGCAGGTCAAAACCCCTCCACCACAAAATCCGGTCCACATTCCTTCATCTTCTCCAAATCATAAAATAATCCATTCTCCGGATGTGACACTAATACCGTTTTTATCCCTGCCGCCTTTCCGGCCAATATATCTTTGGCAGTATCGCCAATTATAATGGTCGTTTCTTTTTTACCATTTAATTTTTCTACCGCCAAATTTACAATTTCCGGATCAGGTTTTGGCTGGCTCACCATTTCTTCGGTAAAAATATTGTTCTCAAATCCAACTAATTTATTATATTCAATTGCCGGTTTTACAATCTTCATCTCCGAAGATGTCACAATCGCCAATTTCTTTCCAGCGTTTCTTAGTGTCTCCAGTAGGGTAGTCACATTTTCATACAAGGCAACATTTTTATTTTTTTCTGCCACCATAATTACAATTTCAGCCCACACTTCATCATAATTTTTTATTCCAAAGTATTCTGGTCCTTTCGCCAAATTCCCCCAAGAGTTGTGTAGTATATCTTCATCTTTTGTGTAAACTCCATATTTTTTGTAAATAAATCTATATGTATCTAGCCAGTTTTGTAGTGTTTTTGCCAGGCATCCATCCCAATCAAACAGAAATGTCTCAAACCCCATTATTTCTTTATTTTCAGAGAAATTCATTGTTTTATAATCGGTGAATAATTTTATTACCCGAAGTTGTCGTTTTGCCAATCAAATATTTGTTCGCCGCCAAAATAGCCACAAACGACACCACTCCCAGCACCACATCAACCATCGTCTCATCAGGCTTCAGCATTTTTCTCGCCACCACAAAAGCCAATAATTCCAAAATAGACAAAAAGTTATGTATCACCAACATTTTGGCCATTTCCAGACCAATTGTTATCAGTAGTACTCGGTAGATCAACTCATAGAAAGTATCCTTACTGTACCAATCGGCAACTACGAATATCTGCAGACTATTAAACGCAAAAAACATCACCGCCAAAATCACCAGGAATGCCAAACTCATTTCAATATATTTCACCAATGTGTGAACAACTTCTCTTGATTTAGTCGTCATAATTAACTATTCTATCATTTTTCATATCAGTCGACTATCGTATGCCCAGTGCAGTACCGCCTGCCTTTGCCTTCGTCGACAATTTATGTCACCTGCTTTGCAATTGAGTTTTATTTGAGCAGTATGTCGTTTGATGGCTTTCCATCTTTTAATTTGTCTTCTATCATCCTCGTGTCTTCTGCCCATAAAATACCGACAATACCACTGGAACCACCCTCTCGGATCATCCGGGTGTATCCAGCCTTTTTTTCTCCATACTGTCAATGGTTGACTGGCATTGACTCCAAAAAAATTTAATTTCGGATCGTGAAATTCCGAGCAGAGTTTGGCTCCCTCAAACCAATCGGTTGGGAATTCATTCCTGCAGTCTGTCATATACTTTCCTCCAAATACTCCCATAGATAACATTTGTTTTGGTGTCAACTCCGGTTTAAATTCCAGATTAAAAACGGTTCCCGTTTCTTCAGAAATTACATATTTGTACCCCCGTTGCATTTTGTCATTTACCACTACGGTTATTTTTTTCATCAGATTATCTTCTAATCTAGTCTGACGCACCTCACTCTTAATTACAACTTTGAAAGAAAATTCTAATCTAAATTGTATATATACTAGAGGTAATTCATGATTGACCAAAATTGCCAAAATTTCGAGGACAAAGAGCTCGTGGCGCTGTCTATCAACGACAGTCAATATTTTTATTGCCTCATGAAACGGTATGAAAACAAATTGTCTCGATATGTTGGCCGTTTGACTTACCTGTCTGATGATGACGTTGCCGATGTCGTCCAAGATTCCTTTATTAGTGCCTATCAACACCTCAACGATTGCGACTGTGATTTAAAATTTAGTAGCTGGCTCTATCGTATCGTTCACAACCATGCCATAAATTTTATGAAGAAAAACAAGCAGTCTATCAAAATCGATATCGAGAGCGATGATGAGTTTGTTGACTGGTTGGTGGCTGACACCAATATCGAAAAAGAGACAATAACCAAACATTTTAACGACTATGTCAAAACTATTATCGAGAAATTAAAGCCCGATTACAAAGAGGTTGTTATCCTAAAATTCTTTGAAGATAAAGACTATGCCGAAATCAGCGATATTTTACAAAAGCCAATGGGCACTATCGCCTCACTCATTTCTCGCGCCAAAATACAATTTAAAGAAATTTATGAAAAAGAAAAAAAATATTAGTGACAAAGCTTTAGAGCTTATCAACCAGCAACAATTAAAACCAATTCCCAAGTGGGAGTTTGTAGTTAAAAATTGGGGTTTATGGCTGGGCTTTATTGTCAGTCTGGGATTATTAGTCTTGGGCGTAGGAATATCCTGGTTTGGTCTGGTTGACAATATTATTACCCCATATTTATGGGTGTTTATTGCCCTATTTTTTTTAGGGACAGCCTTTCTTTTATTTGAAAAAACCAAAAAAGCTTATCGCTTTCAAAAATGGCAAGTAATTTCTTTAATCCTAATTGTTGGGTTAATTACCGGCGGAATCATTTTCAGAGTGGGTCTGGCTAGCCGGATTGACCGAAATCTAGAATCACGATCCAACTTCTATCGCCAAATGGTGCCAATGAGACTGGTAGTCTGGAATAACCCAAAACAAGGTTATTTGTCTGGCGAGATCCTTAGTCTCAACTCAGCCAATAATTTTCAAATCAAAGACTTTAATAATAAAGTCTGGACAATTAGTGGTCAAAACCCCTTGATTAGAGGTAGGGTTCAAATGATAGTTGGTGAAGAAATAAAATTAATTGGCTCCCAAACTGGTGTAAACAGTTTTTTTGTAGATGAGGTCAGGCCGTGGAGTGGCAAGGGGCAAAACATGATGAAAGAAAACTAGTTGTTGGTTTGTATTACTAATAGATGGGCGATACTAGTTATAAAGTTCATCAAGTTATAAAGTTTATAAAGTAAATGAAAAAAAATATTATCTTAGGTGTTGCTGCTATAGCTCTTAGTCTTATAGCTGTTAAATCTTTTAATCCGGTTCTCGCCTATCGCGGTGATGCCACCGTTCGTGGTCCTAATTACACCGAAGCCAGACACACTACCAATGTGACTGCTTTTCAAAAAGGTGATTACCAAGCTTGGGTCACCAACATGACTGGCCGCGGAGCTACTCGATTCGTTAATGATAAAAACTTCAAAGAATTTGCCGCTGCACAATTAGCCGCTCAAAAAGGTGACTCCACCTTATTGAACGCATTTAGAGCCAAATATGGTATGGGTATGGGTCAAGGTCAAGGTAAAGGAATGGGATGTGGTAGGAATCTATAATCAATAATAATCACCCCCTGGAACTACACCCCAGGGGGGTGTATCATAAGTATATGAAAACAAACGAAGGACTAATTGACAGAATCATAAGAATTTCAATCGGATCTATTTTCCTGGTTATCGGTTATTTTTGGTTTGGGGGACTGTCCCAAATTATTACCTTAATTATCGGAGCCATTATTTCCTTAACCGGTCTATTTGGATTTTGTGGACTATACACGTTGTTAAAAATTAACACTTGTTCAAAAAATCAAAAACCACTAACTCCTACTCAAACCACTTCAATTATCGCTTTGTTCATCGGCCTCATAACCATTGGCAGTTTTGCCAGTGTTAAAATCACTCAAAATAAATTCCTCGAGGATTTTAATAAAATGAATGGCTCGTACAAACAAGCTCTATTTTTAACCGGTCAAAGCAAAAGAGATGAAGCAAAATTAAACTACGATCAGTGGGTAATAGCTTTTCAAAATTTTTCCCAAAAATATTCACAGTACAAACCCTTTGTCCTTCGAAATGATTCCCAATTCAGCTCAGACCTAGATAAAGTTGCCATCATCATCAAAGATAGCCAGTCGGGGGTCTATGAAGGTGATTTGCCCCAAACCCACAAAAAGCTTGAAGAGGTCCGCCCAATTTTCCAAGAGATGTTTAAACGAAATGGCTTCTCAATGCTAGCCATCACTCTAACTGATTTTCACGATTCGATGGAAAAGCTTATTGCTGCCGCCGATGCCAAAAATACTGCAGACATAATCAGTAGCTATCCCGAAACAAACGGAATTTTAATTCAAGTTGAAGAGCAGTTAAATGATGATTCGATAAAAGCCATTAGAAAAAATCTGGATGACTTATTAAAACTAGCTCAGGACAACAAAGTCGACGAACTCTCAAAAAAAGCCGCTGAAATGAAAACCAGTTTTGTTAAAGTCTATTTGCTCAAAGGCTAGCCATCTTGGCGGCAAACCATTGATTATAATTGTGAGTCTATCGAACAACGCAGTTAGAACCTGTTTTACGACAACCCCTGTTAATTCGATGGCTTCTATTTAATCGGCAAATAAATTTCAAAGAATTGCTTTCGTGGGTCGACGTTAACTTTTCTATAGATCTCAAAATCTGGGACATCGTGTCGGACTTCAATTTTATTTAGTCTACAAAACTTTTTCCTGTCCATTTTTAATAAACCCAACCACACAGCCAGGGAAAACCTGTTCTTAGTACTACCAAAACTAAAATCAAGATTAAACAATTTTCAACGATCTTTATTCAAACATATCTTTCTCTACCAAATCCAATTCATGTTTATACAAATCGCGATCATTCTCCTCTAGCCCTTGCAACAACCTATCCTCAAATGCTTTTCTCGCCCCTTCCCAACTATCAATTTCCATATCCTTGTCCAAATATGACATCCATGAAAACAGTCGCATCATTCGGCTAACTGTTAATTTATATTTGTCATTATCAAGTTGAGGCACCTCCGTCTCGACCAAACCTTCATTGGCAAAAAACTTTGGGTAAGATCTAACTGTATCCAAGATCTGTGCAAACCCTCGAAAATTAACAGCGCCTACTCCTTGTTCACCAAACTTTCCCTCAATCAGCTTTTTTGTTTCTTCTTCAAAATTCCAGTCTTTACCATCACCTTCACTTCGTCCGGTAATAATTTTATCCATCGGAAGTTCTAAAGCGGGGATATTTTCACTAATTGATTCAATTAAAGCAATAACTTTTTCCCCACTTTCAATCCCATCAAGGTAAGACCTTGCCTCGGGTGGTAAATACTCCACTTCAGCTGGATGCAGTTTTGACATCTTTAAGGTATGGTGCATTGCCACAATACTTAGCGCCCTACTTATTGCTTCGTTAATTGTCTCCGGAGGCTTATTTGCCTCACTAAACTTAAACTGACCTGTTAGCAACTTAATACCTTCAATTGACAACACATCATCGGATTGGGCAATTGCTCTGGCTATTGATCGAGCATCTTCATATAGTTGTTTTATCTGTCCATAGGTATCATCAGCAGGAACGTCACTAAACTCTGTTTCATTATTTAGTAAATCCCCAGCTGTTTTAGGGATGAACAACCGTTGCAATCTCGCTTGTTCCGGCCAAAGTTGACCACTCAATATCTTTACTGGCTTTTCTCCCAACTTAGTGTGGTTTTCTATATATTTTCCAATTCCAAAATCATCAATACCTTCTGGCATCATAGCTCATTATACCTCGATAAAATATTTCTCGATTGACGGAGCAGGTGGGTCTGGGAACTTTCTGTCCGTATGGCACAATTATTCTTTTATGCCACAATAGGGTACCTTTTTTACATAACACTCAATCCCAAGTCTACTAGAATCAAAATGAGGTTCAGGTACTTTGTTTGGTTCACACCAAATCCACTCCTCACACTTTTCTGGCTCCATAAGTTCTAACTCTCCTGAAAACTCAGTAACCAATACCACCACGGAAACATAATGTTTCCTTTCTTCTCTATACGTTTCCAAATTATTAGTCACTCCAATTATTTTTGGATTCACTATATCTAAATCTGTTTCCTCTTTAATTTCTCTGATGGCACATTGCTCGAAAGTTTCTCCCAATTCCAAATGCCCACCTGGAATAGAATATTTTTGAGCATGACTACCTTTTCTTTTTCCTACCAGAACCTTTCCTTCTTTATTTATTAATACAACACATATTCCAACCTTCGGTTTATTGTCTTCACTCATAAAAGAATGTTAACACAATCAAAATTCAACATTGTTGCCGTAGCTCAGTTGTCTATTTGGGCGAAGTGTGGAGCAGGTGGGTCTGGAACCTTTCTATCACCATAGTTTTATAAAACTAATGCCTATTTTATTGTTCCAATAATAAAAGTTTTTAACATTTTGTTGTAGACATCTATATATTGTTGTGTACTTTTTTGATCGTAGTTATAAGTCATAAAAATGTCATATTCTTTCCCATTTTTAAAAAATACAGTTGTTGTCCCATACCCTTCCCACCCATTTTCGTATTGTACTGCTCTTATGTTATCTACTTTAATAAATCTGGAATTAAGATACATACTTTTATCTCTTTCAGTCCGATCTTTCAGATATTCATCCAAATTTAAAAAATCAGAATTCTTAACCATAACAGTTATTTGAGCCCCAACAATTGGTGAACCATAACCTTCATTCCAAATTAGCAGATCAGGACTATACACCTCGAGATTATTATCAAACTGAGGTTTGAGTTCTGCTACCCAGCCATCAGGAACTGTAACCCTGTATCCATAATTATCACTTTGAAAAACACCCGAAAGTTTTGTTGTCACCGTTGGTTTAATCGCCAAAGGTTGTTGTTGTGGCTTTTCTAAACAAACAGGGCACACGGTTTGAACCGTAATCATTTTTTGATACTTACTACCTAAATATATACCCATGAAGGGTAATGCGACAAAAATACCTAACGCTAAGAATTTAGAAAAAGTCGTTATTGTGGTAAATTTCTCTTTAATTTTCATAACTAAGTATACAAAATATTTCGAGAACATTTGGCGGACAGCGTCACGCCGTAGTCCCGGTATACACCCGGACGAAGGCGGAGCAGGTTGGTCTGGAACCTTTGTGTCCTTATAACTTTCTTGATCTAACTTTTGATAATATCTTATCAACTGCATCAATTTTCTCGTCTTTTAAATACATTTCCTCGATTAAAAGAGGTAAAATTTCCAGTCCCAAATCGATATCATTTAACGTGTACTTTTCATCTCCTGGCTTAGTAGTATTGTCACCCAGCCATTTAATTTGTGTTAATAACTCTTGATATTTTCCTTTGACATCAAGATTAACTATTTTTTCTCTATAATCTTTTCCAATTACTCCTTTATCATCACAAATTGCATATACAGTTTTTCTTAGACATGCACCTGCCCCAGTTATCGATCCTATTGATCTACAACGCTCAGCTTCATTAAAATACTCCTTTATTTTTAATGGCAACGTTTTTGATACGAAGGTAGTTCTGACAGATGGAAAAGTAAATAGTAACTCTTTCCTGAAAGTTCTTGGATATTGTTCTCCATCAACTTCCTGCTTCCTTGATCTGAAGATTTGGTGAAATTGTCTATTACAAAACTTACACTCCGCAGTTTCAATCCACAATCCATCGCCGTCATCAGAGAATTTTGTTGGATGCACATGAGCGACATCAGTACCCCATTCAGGATTAAAGTCTTTTTGACAATCATGATAAGGACATTTCATGGCGGAGGAGGCGAGATTCGAACTCGCGAGTCCTTGCGAACGCGCGCTTTCCAAGCGCGTGCCATACCACTAGGCGACTCCTCCAAAATCCTAGAACGTTGATATTATCTCATTGAATTGGCTTGTTTTAAAGTCTCGTCCAGCTTTACCTTCGCCTTCTTCAACAAAATCTTTTCCGAATCGTAAGCCAATTTGCCCATTGCCTCGTCAAATTCTAGCCAATACCTCTCTAGCACCATTTCTTTATCAAAATGCCTAAGGGGACTGTCAGCCTCATATTCCATCAAAAAAAACGTCACCTTTTTAATTATTTTCCTCTTCTCTAGCTTATCCCAAATAATATAATCATTTGATCCAATCTTGGTCACAATTTTGCTTTTTACCTGCCCCTCTTCTTCCACCTCTCGGAGTGCCGCTTGTTTTAGTACCTCATTTTTTGCCAAGTGTCCCTTGGGGAATTTATAAACTATGTGTCCGCTCTGTCGCCCATTTTTAGAAAATCGGTTGCCTAATGTTTTAACAATCAGCCATTTTATTTTTTTATCTTCAGTTTTATACACAATACCCCCGGCCGACCGCTCGTCGTAGTACAAGTCCTCGTGAATTTTCTGTTCCATTTCCATTCTCTATTATACCGCGCCTATTCCAAGCTAACTCTTTTACTTTATTAACTTTACAAACTTTACAAACTAATGTGTGTCCCCGGTGAGACTTGAACTCACATTTCTCCCTTCGGAGGGGAGAGTTCTATCCATTATACTACGGGGACAGAATCCTCCTATTTTACCCCAACTCTTATTAAACTTCGCAAGTCAGCTTCTAGCCCGCGCCACCACCGCCACCACCGCCTCCGCCACCGCCACCTCCGGAAAATCCACCACTACTCCCTGTCCCGCTAGCACCGTATGACGAGCTACTAGCAGTAGCCACCGAATTTAAGGCACTACTAATTCCCGACAAATTACTCGAAAAATCGCTCGATGTAGTTGAAAAATGGTTTCCCCCCCAATACATCGTCCCGGTGGTATTATCTTGTTCATTAAATTTAACCGGTAATTGTGACAATGCCTTGGTCGACACCCCTAATACTGTTCCATATACCAAATATTTTTCCCACAAAACTATCGAATCTATTGGATAGTCTACTGTTTGTCTGTACTCCTTCATATGTCTTCTAAAGGCAATCCAGTTGGCCGCCTCTACTTTTCCTTTTTCACTTCGCTTCTCCCCATGATATTTAAAAACTACCGACATTAAGGCAAACACTATCAATAAAGGCATCGACCCAACCGCCACTGCCATTGGCCATAAACTCATACCACCTATAAGCACTCCCACTCCAAATTCACCAAATATAAGGACTGTAAAAAGCACTCGTGAATATTTCTTGGTCAATTTATGAGCCTCTTTTTCAAAATATCCCTCTGCTAAATTTTCCGCCAACACTTTTTTTTCAAATTCTTTAAAAAATTCTCGAGTTGGTATTGGGTGTTTTCGACACCAGTTACCAATATCATCCAATTTTATTTTTTTCTCATCAATTCTTTCCAAAAATTTCAGGGTATTTTTCTCGATCCCCGATGGTGTTTGAGTGTCCTTTTCTACTCTTTCCAAGTAATAAACATATTCGGGAAACAACCAACCTTCTTTTTTGTCACTCTTGACCAACTTATAAAATCGATGTTGTACCAACGACAATACGGTGGCCGTAAATGCCTTTGGACTTAGTGTTGGTTTTGCCCACAACAGCTGTTCTACTTGAGCTGGATCAATATTACTTGGTGGTTCCCAAATTCTCCCTGAAGCATTTACTTTTGGCAGTCGTTCTTCTTTTGAGTATTTCCAAAATAATCTAAATTCGTCGATAAATTTCCACACTGCCCACAAATTTATTAGTCCAAGCATTATCGCCACCACATAGCCAATTACTTTGTACGTTTCCTTTGTTTTCTTTACTTTGGCTATATAAGCCTTTTCTTGGTCCAAAATTTCTGCCTTTGTTAAACTTCCACTGACTCCGCCATAAAACGTTTCTTTTGGCATCATTATTCTTCCTTCAAACCATG
Organism: Candidatus Shapirobacteria bacterium; assembly: GCA_018062705.1. GTDB lineage: Bacteria > Patescibacteriota > Microgenomatia > UBA12405 > UBA12405 > JAGORQ01. The sequence continues at coordinate 2,519 of JAGORQ010000013.1, read as the reverse complement.
TTCCTCCCGACAGTTTGTCTACTGTCATTGTTACCAAATGGTTTACCGGAATTGCCACTATTCCTTCCAGCGGTCCATGTCCCCACGCCTGAATCTGGCCCCCATCAATTCCTGTTGGCAGGTTGATATTTACCCTTATTGGCCCCTGGTCCACGCTCCAATCTTTTCCAATAAATTGCCAATATAATTCTGCTGTATCTAAATCTTTTGTTATTGCATTATTGACCCTATATTTCAAAAAAAATGTTCTTGCTTCATCGTTGGCTTGATAAAACCATTTAACCAGATACCTGTCCTTTTCCTCAGTTATATAAAAATAACCAGTCGGTTTTGTGCTCTCCGCCTGCGCTATTTGATTTGTTGGAACATGCTTATAACAACCTAATGGTTCACAAACCTCAAAATTACTTAGACTGTATGGTTCAGTCCGTCCTTGCTTGGTTTTATCAGCATACTTATTAATGTAAATATAGGCAAAAGTGTAATTACCTCTAAATTGATACACTCGTCGCTCCAACACTTCCATCGACCCATCATTTTTTAAATCGGCTTCAATCGCCACATCACCTACTGAATACGACTTAGTCTCCTTCGCCTCCAGCCTTACTGCACCCAAATACAAAAAACTTATTACCAACCATACCGTGGCTAGTGTTTTTTTCATTACCCTATTTAATCACTTCTGCCACCCTTTTGGCCACCTCAGCTTCAAACGGTGAGGGGATTATTTTATCAGGTGATAATTCATCACTACTTACACAACTAGCAATTGCCTCTGCTGCCGCCAACTTCATTTCATCAGTAATTTGTTTCACTCCATTATCCAGTGCTCCTCGGAACACCCCCGGAAAAGCCAACACGTTGTTTATTTGGTTGGCAAAATCACTTCTGCCAGTTCCCACAATAAACGCTCCGCCGGCTTTCGCCACATCGGGCATAATTTCTGGGACCGGATTGGCCATGGCCAGTACAATGGATTTGTCTGCCATTTTTTGAATGTCTTCTTTTTTAACAATTCCTGGCGCGCTCACCCCAATAAAGACATCGGCACCCGTCAGTGCCACCGTTAAATCACCACATAAATTATTTTTATTTGTCCATTCCAAAAGTTTAATTTTTTCCGAATTCAAATCAATTCTGTCTTTACAAATTATTCCTTTTGAATCCACCATCACTATTTTCTCTACCCCATATTTGTGCAGTAGCTTGGCAATTGCCACTCCCGCCGCTCCGACTCCGCTAATCACCACACCAATATTTTCTTTCTTTTTATCAACCAATTTTAAGGCATTGATTATCGCCGCCAATACCACTATCGCTGTCCCATGTTGATCGTCATGCATCACCGGAATATTCAGTTCTGACTTCAATCTTTCCTCAATTTCAAAACACCTTGGCGCCGAAATATCCTCCAAATTGATTCCCCCAAAAGTCGGTGCTATTGCCTTGACTGTTCTAATTATCTCCTCAGTATCTTGGGTCGACAACACAATTGGGTACGCATCCACTCCAGCAAATTCTTTAAATAATAGTGCCTTCCCTTCCATCACCGGCAGTGCTCCCAGTGGTCCAATATTTCCCAGGCCCAGTACAGCCGACCCGTCCGATATTACCGCAATTGTATTCCCTTTTATCGAATAGTTTTTCGCCTCCTCCGGGTGCTCCGCCAAAAAAGTTGACACTGCCGCCACTCCCGGGGTGTAAGCAATGCTCAAATCCTCCCGCGTCTTTACCTCCCCAAACTTACTTTTTATCTCAATCTTCCCTCTATTTTCTAAATGTTTTTGGAGTGATGCTTTTTGGTAATCCATAGACATCATTCTAGCACTTCTTCCTCCATCCTTCTCTCAATTTCTGCCTTCACCTCCGGTGGAATCCCCCTGCAACCGCAATTTAGCATATGTGCCTTGTGCCACTCGATTCGCTGGTCCATCGTCGGTCTGTTCGGCATCTTGTTCTTATCGTGCCATTGTTTGTTTACGTTCGCCAAGTTGATCATAATTAATTATATTGTTATTTTTGTTAAAATAACTCAATGAAAACAATACTCGTTGATGCAGTTGGTACTTTGGTTATTGAAGGTCAGGGGATCTACAAACCACTTCAAGACTTATTGGGCACTTACCCTAATCGAAAAATAATTTTGACCAATGCCAACGACGAGCAATTAATTACTTTTGGTTTGGTTAATTTGCCCTACGAATTGTTCACCCTCAAGCACAATCCCGACAAAACCGACCCCAACTACTTTCGCGAGATGTTAGTTCACTTCAACCTCAATGCTTCGGATGTTGTCTATTTTGAACACAATTCCGAAGCTGTCGTCAGTGCCCAATCTATCGGTATAACCTCCCACTATTACGACTCCGACAAAAAAGATCTCGAGTCCCTGAAATCCTTTCTCGACAAAAATCTGTAATCTGCCAACTCTAAATTTAGTTTAGTAACTCTGGTCAGTTGTACTAAAAAATCTTACAGCTCAGAAAAGTACCTCCAAAAACAAGAAAGCAATTAAAAAA
>JAGORQ010000032.1 GCA_018062705.1 Candidatus Shapirobacteria bacterium | reverse complement strand
ATCCTCCACCTCTTCTTTCTGTCGATTAGTCAAGTTACGCAAATAACCATACAATCTACCTTCATAGCGTCTCACAATCTCTCCAAAAGCATCAATTCTTCCTGTCTGTACCTCTCGGATAAACTCTTCATCAGTCATTTCTAATTATACTTCACCACCAAAAACCCCTCCGAAAGCTTTCGGAGGGGTTTAAAAATAATCACTTTACCATGTCCAGAACATCCACCAGCTCTTTTTTACCTCTGTTGGTGTTGGAGCAACGGCAACAGTCTCAGCTACTTCCTCAGGTTGAACGACCGCTGTTTCTTCTACTACCGTCTGTTCCCCCAACACATTATTGTTTGGTACACAGGCAGCAAAGGCATCTCCATTAATTCCTACGTTTGGATAGTTTTTAATTAACTTCTTGTTTACTACATCATAGGTGTAGTAGTTGTTACCCGGACTTTCATTGTAGGCAATAAGCATTCCTCCAAGATAACCGGACGGGCCAAACGACATTGAATGGGTAATTCCTGGCATATAGGCATACCAAGCTATTTTATTTCCGATAGCTGTTGGATCATATCTCCACAGATCAGCAATCTTATAATTTGACGCTCTGCCGGAGCCCGATATATACATGTATCGACTGTTATTGTCCCAAGCAATACTTTCAGCTTCATACGTTGAGCCATATTCTAATACTGTTGCCCCAGTTGTCATGTTGAAGGTGTACAGTCCGTACCCATTTCTCCACATCCAAGCCTTAGTTGGATCATTTTTCTTAAATGTTAAGCCTGCCACATCAAATGGAGTCACAAAAGCTTTGTACAGAGTTAGTGTTCCATCAGCAACACTGTCTTTAGAGTTTGTATTCACAGTATACAAACCTTTCTTTGGTGCTATGTTTGGCACTGCAAACAACAATCCTCTATTGCCGTCATACTCCATACTTTCTATTTCACAATAACCGGAGGTACAGAGATACTGTTTGGCAGTAGTTACCTTTGACAATCTAGCATCCAGTTTAACAATTGTCGAACCAGTACCACTTTTTTCATTAACTCCCCAGTTTGTACAGCTCATGGCACTTGCTGTCGGAGTCAGCTCTGGACAATTCACATAAGGTGTCCAGTAGTAATCCATTCCACCAGTACAGTTTGGTGATACGGGTGTTCCATTTTTGTCCACAATGTTTACTCCAGCGTGATTCTCAACTGTTCCAGTATAACCAGTCGGAATACCCGGCCAATCAACATTGATCGTGTAGGTTTTTCCTGCCACCGCCAGCTCAGTCCATACATAGTGGTGTGGTCCTAGGTTGGGTAAAACTATATACCAGTCAGTCTGAACGTAGTATGGTCCGCCTGTGCTTGGAAGTGAGTGTACTGTAAAAGTTGTCGGTACTCCCACCCTTGGTTCTTTCCAGCACACTGCTGTGTCTCTTATGTTAAATGACACTTTACACACTGACGAAGACGGGGTGATTGTCGGTATTTTTGTCGGTGTTAATGTTGGTGTGTTTGGCACACACACATATTCAGCACAAATTCTTCCTCCTGGAGTGATTGGCACCTGTACCAGTTTCCCGTTAGTACACACTGGCGGGGTTGGCATTACACAAACTGGTGTCGGATCTTTATTGATACAAGCAAATTGTGAACATATTGGTCCTCCTGGGGTAATCGGTATATTTATCAACTGACCATTTGGACAATACGGTGCAGTCGGAACAATACATATTGTAGGAGTTGCTGTTGGTGTAATCGTTGGAGCCTTAGTGGGTGGGTTCGTCGGACAACAATTGTCTCCAATTATAAAAGACTTTACTCCACAAGCATCAATATCAGTCACCATCTTACATCGAAAATTTGGATTGGTATCAGTCATTGGTCGGCAACTTATTGAGCTTGATACTGGGCACGCCGTTGGAGTAGCTGTTGGTGGAATAGTCGGTTTAGTGGCAAATGTTGGAGTAGCTGTTGGCAATGGAATCCCGGTCGGAATCGAAGATGTCACTCCACTGCTAGACGGAGGGATACAACTAGCCGAAGTGTTGCTGTTACTAGACATAAAACAAGTATTTGTTCCTGCACCCACCACATCTAATTGTTGAACACCACATACTGAGTTATTCAAACAAATTAAATTGGAAGTAATCGTCACTGGGTTCATTTGGCACCCTTTACTCACATCAGTGCCTGGAGGACAGGTATAAAGGTTAGCTGTAAATTGACCTGAGATCGCCGAAAAACACGAACCTGTTCCTACTTGGGTTACACCCACACTAGCACAACCACTTGTTTGTTTTGTACCTGGCAATGTTCCAGCTGACGCTGGTAAATATTGTGTTGGCACTGGTCCATTATCAGCAATACATACTGAATCACAGTTGCTATTTTGATAAATATGTCCTCTCGTTCCACCAGGTGTTGTACAAAGCGAATCAGAAGCTATCCCTGGTGTACATTTTGTACCTGCAACTACAGGCCCAAACATACCGCAATTAGCATCACAAAAAATATTGCACGCCTTATCCCTTCTCTGTTGGCAGTAAACAGAACTGTTGTTTGCTCCAAGCCCAATACAAGTAACTCCCAAATTTCCAGCAGAACAGCCGTAAGTTGGTATAGGCGCTACTGTCACTGTTGGGGTGCTAGTAGGGAAGGTGCAAACAGTTTTTCCTGTTGCCGTATCATAAATACACACCGAAGTTCCTGCAGCTCTATTCCGATTATCAGCACTCTTTCCAGTCAAATAAATTGCCACATTTAAGGCAATAAATAGGAATACTACTACCAATAACTGTAAATTTACTGACTTAAAATTCATCTTTTTCATAATTTAAATTTATGCTTCCTCACACCAAAAATCAACAACTTATTATTTTCCACCTCTACTATACCCGTAGTATAATCAACTAGACAAAAATCTTATTTTTTTTAAATTCTTAAATTTTAAATTTTATTTTATGAACTGTGATTGTCATTGCAATGGTAAATGTAAACTCTTGGGGGGTCTTGAGCAAAAAATCATGAATATTCTCTGGTCGGTTGACAAACCACTCAAGCCAGCCGAAGTACTTAAGGAAATGAAAGGGGACTATGCCTATACCACCATCATGACGGTTCTTAAGAGGCTCGCCGACAAAAAACTTGTTTACCGTGTCTCCCAGGCCAATACCTTTGTCTACACCCCAATCCAATGCAAATCTGCCTTTGCCTGCGACTGTCTCGGTGATCTATTTGATCGTCTCTTCGAAACTTTTGGGCCAGACGTCGTCACTCATTTCAAAACCTCCGCCTCCCGCTCCGGTTTCAAACTCTAATATACTACGCTTTCTTTTTGAATTGTATTAATATATACGTATTGAATAAAATATATTTCTATAAATCCAACTCTGGTAGGGAAATTATTATTAACGAAATTGAGAATCTCGACAAACAATCCATCAGTCGAGTTCGTCAAGCTATTAGGTTGTTTGAAGAATATGGGTTAAGTCTAATTAATACCAAATGGATTAAAAAAATCAATCAACAGCCGGCAATTTATGAGTTACGAATTACTGGCAGTAAGCAAATTCGTCTTTTATTCTCCGAAATTAGTTCTTCTGAATTTATATTTCTCAGTATTTTTGTTAAAAAAACCCAAAAAACTCCTCAAAGAGAAATTGAGACAGCAGTTCATCGCCTCCTTGAATTTATATAACAAAATAGTTATAATAAATTATGAAAAGAAATCTCAACCAGTTGACAAGCTGGAATAATTTAAATAATAAACTAGAAAAAAAAGCCGAACTTGCCAAACAGTTTTTTCTCGACGAAACCCAGTATCAAATTGCCCGAAGCATAGTTAAATTAAGGCTAGATAAAAAAATTAGTCAACTCGAGTTGGCTAAAAAGATAGGTACCAAACAACCAGCCATTTCTCGACTAGAATCTGGTAGCTTCTCACCGTCAATCTCTCTCTTGCAAAAAATTGCTTTAGCCACCAACACAAAACTTACCGTTAGCTTCACTTAATATCTCGGTATTTTTTCTCCCGCCCAGGTCTCCTTCATAAATTTTTCCGGATCAAAACCAATTCCAAACACTTTATCTAAAATAACTTTAGCAATATAAGCATTCCCCAGTTGGTTCGGGTGCCAAAAATCAACTTCACCTTTTTTCACTCTTTCTTCCGGAATATCTTGCTCCGACTTAAAAGTATAAATTCTCTCAATTGGAAAATTTTTCGATTCTTCAAACAATTTAACCGAATTTCCCTCCATGCTGTTCAGTGCCTCAACGTATGGCACACATTTTTCTTCTGCCCATTGATTCATTGGGCAGTTATCCGATGACAAAACAAAATCAACGCCACTCATTTCCACTAGTTTTTTAATTTCAATTATATTTTCTTTCAATTCTCCTGGTGTTATTTCGCCGTGAAACGGATCGTTCGCCCCCGTCATTAAAATAACCATATCCATTCGAATTTTTTCATTAGTAATTAGTAATTCGTAATTATTAATTATTTTTACCAGATCTCTACTTGTCGCTCCATCATAAGCCAAATTAAAAGTCTTAATTCCCCAGTCATAATCAAATTTGTCTTTCAGCACATATTCCACTATCTCTCGCCAGTTCGGATGCACCCACTCGGTTGATGTTATCGAATCTCCCACAAAACCAATCCAAAATTTCCCGCCACTATTTAATTTTTCTTTAATAATTTCCAAATAATTTTTCATTAACTATTTTATCAGCCTATTCTGTCACTTTCTAATAAAACACCAAACCGTTCGGTCATGTTTTTGTAGAGACGCCATACATGGCGTCTCTTGATAACAATAAAAAGGGATTTAACACCAATTCTTCAGCTTCGCAATTTGCCACATCAGCAAACTATTTAGCATCAGTATCAACACAAAAATCAAAATTAGCGCATTTCCACCCAGAAAAATTCCTCCCATCATCGCCACAATTAGCAGAAGTCCAATTCTCCAAAATTCTTTTTTCACAATTTTATACTAACACTTTTACACATCTATTCTTCAATCAACACTACCCTATCTTCCTGTTCTTCCACCCTCATTTTCGGCAGACCAAGTCGTACCCTTGCTGCGTTTAAAAAAAAGTTAATTGGTTTTATCGCCGATCTCCATGCCTCACTATCTGACCCAACTTTTCTGATATCATCATCAACAAAAGCCTTTTTACCCACAGTAATGTTTGCCAACACATCTAGTCTCTTTTCTAAAAAATCGATTAGAGACTCTCTTTGTAAGTGTGAATTAAAGTTAATTGGTCTTAGTGTGTCGAGTAGTTCATGTAGTTGTTTAGTAGCTTCTTTTTGATCGCTTGGCAACTCATGGTCAAAATCAACTAAATTTATTTTATAAAAATGTGACGCCAGTTTTGTTTTTACTTCCCTCAATAAAGACAGTCTTCCTTCAAAAGAGTTTTTTTCTTTTAGGTCTGGATTCAAACGTATTTTAAGGCTGATATCAAATTCATCATCCGTATCCAACCTTAATGCATCATATATTTTTTCTAACAACTTATCGTGCTCTGAAGTTTCCTCTGCATTAGCAATTTTTAAGGGGTCAAAGTCTATTGCCTTATATCCATCAATTTTACCAGTTTCTTGGCTAAAGTATAGCTTTTCATCAGCTTGCCAGTCGCTAAAAGCCAAACCCTTTTCTAGCCACTTTTCCAAACAGTGCCATTGTAATAACACCATACGGTAATACGCCTCTGGATTTAAAGCTGTCACATCTGACTCGTCGTTGCCTTCAACGTTACTTGTGCGCATTTTTTGTAAATTACCCTCTTTGTCACACCCCACGAAATCGTCTTTTAATACCAAAAATGTATGATCGAATTGGTCTGTACCTTCATCAATCAATTGAGGCACCTCAGGAGATTGATAGTATCTCAGAACTCGGGACTGTCTTTTAAGTGATTCAATTCTTGTTTTGTTGTGAAGTCTTCTGAACTCCGACTCAGACTCGTATCTTTCTATCATTTTAGGGTAATAACCAACCTCTTTCGCTCTTGCAAGAGAGACTTCAACATCCTGTTCGTTAAACCATTTAATAAGTACTTTTTCTCCATCTCCATCAATTGCTACCCCTCCCACAACTTCTGTCATCCCTCTACCAATCGGTCTTGGTCCAATCAAGTATCTGCCCCCCACAACTCCACCGATAAGTAATCCAACTTCACCTTCTTTAATGTTCTCCGTCGCCGAAGCAATTCCAATGGCTGGTTGCCCTTCACTAGTTTTAAAAACTTTTCCTGCTTTTGTTATCACCTGCGGATATTCATCAAACAAAGTACCTCTTTCAGACTGCCAATATTGGTCCGTGTTTGCTTGTACTACATAATCAATCTGCCATCCAGCACTTCTCAGTTTTTCAATCAATTCGCCTTCTCTGATTATCTTCATCGGTTCTTGTCCTAACATCACTTTAATCTCTCTGTTTTGTTTTCTAGTCATGAGTCATATTACCAAACAAGAGTCAAAGTTAGATCTTGTTTACACCACATGTTTCTTTGCCAAAATAACCATAGTCGAGTCATCTGGCATATTTGGATTTCCACTTGGAAATTTTTGCTTATATCGATCCGCCAGTATTTCCATGTTTTCCCTAAACACCACTGGGTCGTGATTACATTCATCCCAAGCCTTTTTTATTGCCACCAGTATTCTACTCGCCACACCCTCAACATCGTGTTCAATCGCCTTATGATTGTCGTTTCCAGCCATAACTTTTCGAGCATAATCCAATTCTTCTTCAGTAATCTTAAAATATGGCTTCCAAAAGTCACTGTCGGCCAAAAAGTCCATCCCTCCGTCAGTCATCCCCACCACCACCTCCATATCAGAATGATCTACACAACCACTGGAACTCTGTCCTCCTTCCCTGTCTTTCTCTAAAAGTATTGGTTTTACCGACCCGTCCTTATTCAAGGAAAATATGGCTCCACCTCCTGCCGATCTCCACCATAAATATTTCTCTTTAAAATTTAATGCTCCAAACCCGGCATTTATCAAGCCAACATCTGTGTTTTTACTAACCATCTCCACCAATCTTTCAGCCATCTTGTCACTCCCTATTTCAATTCCTTGCTTGCCCGATCCTGGACCATCAACCCAAGTTGCCGAGCTATTTGTTGTTAAAACTCTGTCAGCACCACTAGTTTCGTCCGGCGTGACTTGAATTATCAATGGTTCCAAAAAAAGATCAACAGCCGGTTCGTCTTCCGCATACTCTTTTGGTATGCTCAAACTTATTTGTTCTACTTTATTCTTGTTACCTAAACTCTCCAATCCAATATTTGTGTTAACTATCGAGACTTCACAGCTATTTTTTCCAGGTGTATTGTAGACCAATAATTTATCACCGACAGGAATCAGCAAAAGACCTTGACTTTCAAAAGCAATAGCCTCGTCAGTGTATTGACCCAACACCTTACTCTTAGACTGTAACTGATCGTCTTCAATCCAAACAGCTTTTGGTAAAACTAAGTTATTCTTCTCACCGTTTAACGTGATTAAATCACGCCTTTTTTCATCCTTACTAACTTCAAGCATCTTATCGCCCAAAATAATTCTAATATTTTTATATTCCACCAAAATCGGTCCATCACCTGGTTTCATTTTTAAACCTTCGTTAGCTGGATTTACCAGGTCCATACTCGCAACTTTCCCCTCATCACCAATTTTTTCTCGACTCGGCATTTTTAGTTCAATCCCAGATTCACTTTTTGTAACCGCTATTCCATTTTGGCCTTTAAAAAAGTAAGGCTCACTATATTGAACTACTCCACATTTCGTACCCGGAGACGCTTTATAACTTCCCACAATAATAGTTGCTCTTTCCACCTCTTCACCAGGAAAACTGTCTTCATCCATAGATTGTAAGTTGCAAATTTGACCCTCAGCTACAATCAATAATTCTTCCGGTTTATTGCCATACCTATATTGTTGTGTTTCAGCTCCGGTTCTTAG
>JAGORQ010000031.1 GCA_018062705.1 Candidatus Shapirobacteria bacterium | reverse complement strand
CCAACAATCCCATTATATTGGGGGTATAGCCAAATACCGCCATTAACAAAAAATAAACCAAGAATGCAAACCCAAAATCTACCACTGGGGTCACTGTCGCCCCGATTGATAATAAAATCCGCGGGAAATAAATTTTTTTGATTATCGACTCATTTTCCACCATGCAGTTTGAAGCCGCTGTTAATGAATTGGAAAAATAATTCCAAAACAATAGTCCTGAATACACAAAAATTGGGTAGGGGATTCCATCTGATGGTATTTTGGCCAAATTACCGAAGAATACCGTAAAAATTATCATGGTCAATAGTGGTTGAAACACCGCCCAGGCAATTCCTAATCCAGTTTGTTTATATCGGACCTTAATATCCCGCCAGGTAAATATATATAGTAATTCCCGATACAACCACAATTCTCTCAAATTTATTTCCACCAGCCCTCTGGGTGGAGCAATCACAGTTTTCATCTAGCTATTGTACCTTTAATAATAGAAGCTTTACCAATCCATAATTTGCCATCGAAACTATCTTAAATTTGTCAACAATTTCTTCAGTATCCAAATCATCATAAATTACCGCCCCATACTTATATTTCGGATTGTCTCTCAAATACTCAATTCTGATATTGGGATGTTGTTTCTGCAACATTACCCATAATGGATACTCCCAACTATCACCGCCGATGTCCAACGCAACATTTGTAACACCTGCGCTGAATATTGCTTCAACCACCTGTTGATGCTGATTGTAGAGCGGGGGATTCATCATGTAGTACTTTTCTTCGCGTACATAAGGTAGCTTCAGAATTTCCCTCCCAATCTGTCTATTAGATCCCGACAAAGTTAACCAACCACCCCAATTTATTAACATATTGCCAGCCACAAATGGCAGTGAAACTATTATTAGTCCAATTAACAACCACTTTTTTTCTAAGTACTTTCCCAAAATAATTGCAATAATTGGCGTACTAATAACTAAAAGTGGTAATTCCAACCTCGTCCCGCTAAGCTGCCACTTCAAAAACAGCGAGAACAATATCCATCCGGCAACAATACAAGTATTTAATATTTTTACTACCTTACTGCAATTTCTAATAAATAGCATCGCCACTCCAAACAAAACAACAATTAAAAAATTTCCCACAATATCTTCATGGATTATAAAACTAGTTTTATACTTCTCCCCCAAAAATGAATTTACTTTATCATCTATTTTTAAACCAAATAGCTTATGTGCCGACTCCACCACTCCATCAACTAAACTGTTATATTTGTCATTTGGTAAACCCAAATTCATCGCTATATTTCGCATCAAGTTTGAAACAACATACTTTGGCTCAACGTTATTGTTTGCCATCACCACCGACATTTGCCTTGGCCCGAAAATGTTACCAAACTGCTGAAAATTACGACTCCACAAAGGTCCGTTTATCAACATCACTATTACAAAGGTGCCAACAATAACCCTAAAAATGTGCCGTCTTTCTGTTTGCAACCATTTCCATCCAAAATACAATCCAAACGGAAAAGCGAATATCAAAAAAGTCGTTTTGGTCAATATCCCAATTCCCAGGGCAACTGACCACAAAACAAATTCCCGACGTAAACCAAATAATATAAAAGCCATCAAGCAAAAAGCTGCCACATAATCAGTTTGGGTACTTGTCGCCTGCAAAATGCCCATTGGCAAGGTTAGTGTTAAAATGCGTGCCACCATCTGGATTTTTTGCCCACCACCCAACTCTTTAGCAATTAGGCCACAACCAACAACAGATCCGAGCATCGAAATAAATTGAAAAAAGTTAAAAAAAATGTCCGATCCAAACAACAAACGCCAGTGTAAAATCACATATTCTGCTGTTACTCCCATAAACAATTGCCTCTTATTATTTGTCGGGTAAAAATTTACATTTTCATTTTGGATCCAATGCATTACCCGCGGCAAATGGTAAGTCATCGAGTCCCAATTATTTGGCGGATAATACAGAGCTATTCCCAATAAAGGCAATAAAATCAATCCGATTGCCAATTTGTCAATCAATCCCAACTGAACATAATCTCGTTTTCTAAAAGAAAAATACAAATTCACCACTACTATCAGCACCTGCACCAAAATAATATTTAGGCGATTAATTCCGCCAAATAAAGACAAAAATTCCGTTGACAACACCACAATCCACAAATACACCGTCCATGTCTTAACCAAATACATTGTAATAAAATATTTGCCAAATAGCTTTTAGGCCATCCAGCCAATTAATATGCTTACCTTCACCATATGTCCGACCATAATATGATATTCCCACCTCATAAAAACGGATATCTTTTATCTTTGACAATCTGGCGGTCACCTCCGGCTCAAAACCAAATCTATTTGATTTCAAGTTTTTTGCTATCTTCCTCGCAATTCTACCTTTTACTACTTTATAGCAAGTTTCCATGTCGGTTAAATTAATGTTTGTCAGCATATTTGAAAACATCGTCAAAAAAGAGTTCATTACCGAGTGCCAGTAGTAAACAACCCGATGAGGTCTACCCCCCATAAACCTCGACCCATAAACTACATCAGCACCACCTTTTAAAATTGGTGATAACAACAATGGATAATCTGTCGGATCATACTCCAAATCAGCATCCTGGTTTATCACGATATCACCTCGACTCACTTTCCAGGCAGTTTTTATAGCAAACCCTTTTCCTCTATTTGGTGACAGTTTAATATATCGAATTTTTTTTGACTTGATATATTTATCCAATACTTTCTCGGTTTCATCAGCACTACCATCATCCACCAATATAATTTCTTTTTTGAGACCGCAAGTATCCGCCCGCCTCACCCGCCTCACTAGCTCGCCAATCGTTCTCGCCTCATTGTAGCAAGGTATACAAATTGTTACTGTTTTCACCCTATTTCCTCCGGACAACTTTCTTAACTGCCAACTTTGACACCAACATTGATATTTGTTTTTGCATTTTATTTATTCGCACATGATTTTCAAACATCACATATGCCAATATTATTAACGCCATCACGTTTCCCAAATCAAACAATCTCACAAAAAACATCTGCTTTACTAGAGGTTCAATATACTTTGGGAAAAAAGTAATAAACAGCAAGCCACCCCAAATTGTAATCCAAACCAAGGCACCCTTAGCCCCAATTTCACCCTTTCTCCAATACAAATATACGTTATATAGCATAAAAAATGAAAACACGAACACGATTAGCTGAACTCCGAGAATGCTCATTTATTTTCTAAAGTACCAGTAAGGGATTCTGGTCAAAATTTTTAAAGCATCAAACAAAGTAACCCCTTTATACTTGTCAATATAGATTGTATCAATTTCTATCTCCATAAAATCAATTTTGTGCCTCGCCACCTTAGTAGCAATCTCTGTTTCTACTCCGTACCTATCCGACTGCCAACGCAATTTCTTATAGACACTTTTGTTAAACCCCAAAAATCCGCACAAAAACTCTTTTCTTTTTAAACCAAACAATATATTAAGTATTTTTTTGGCCACCAAATTGCCGTACTTTCTCACCCAGGGCATTTGATTATCCAACTGGCGATATCCAAATACTGTCGGAAATCCATCAGTCAAAGCTTTTTCAAATTTTGGCAATAAATTTGGATTATGTTGACCATCAGCATCAATAAAAATCACCGCCCCGGCTTTTAGCCTCCAAGCCATTCTCACCCCCGTCCGCATGGATGCTCCTTTGCCCAAATTTATCAAATGTCGCAACAAATAAACGCGCCTATTCTTTTGAAATTCAGTTTGCAACATCTCGAAAGATTTATTTATTGACCCATCATCAACCACCACCACCTGGTTCTTACTTATTTTCAAAATATTTTTTATCGTCTTTACCGCCAACTCCCCCTCATTATATTCCGGCACCACTATAACAATTTTCTTTTTCATATTTACTAAGCACTTAGAACTTCTTTTTGTCTTCTAACTTGTATATTTTACACAAATCCATACAACCCGAAGCAACCTGCTTAAAAGCAAAACTATTTTCAATTTTATTATAATCAGCCTCCCAATCGGCTCGATGGTTCTGTAAATAATAGTTGGTAATATACACATCACCACCACTCTCAATTAACCTCTGGAACATTTTAACAATGCTCCCGTCATTTCGATAATATTGTCCAATCAGATCTTTTCCCCCGCTACTAAATTCCTGCGTTTCCGAAACCGGTAAGATTTCATAGTTTTGGTTGCTAAAATAATTCACGTAAAAAGCTGGCAACAAAGTCGCTAAATAGATTTTGTTATCTGTTTTTTGGAAATAATTGTTAAAAAATTGCACCGAGTTGTAATTCCAAGGCACCTCGTTATCCACCCGAAAATTATTCATCACCTGGCGCTTAACTGTCGTAATCTTCCGCTCATAAAAACCATTCACACCCACCCTTTGTCCAAAATACACCAGCAACAACAGCCACATACCAAGATATTTAACTTTACCTAAGCTCGCAATCAAAACACCCAACATCAAAATTACCAGTGGCACTACGGTCGACACATACCTACCTTCCGGATAAAACTTCATCGCGTGGAACAAAACCACCACCACAACAGTTCCTCCGGTAACCAAAGATAATATTCTAGTTTTCTTAGATATTACCCCCACCAAAATTCCACCCAGCGCTAATACACCCACAAACCAATCAAGCAGAGGATTTACATACCACAAATAAGTACTTCCTACCCCCATAATTTGATAAAAATAAATCTGGCTATTTTTGATCAAGTTGCCAATTTTCATATCACTATTACCGATACTCCAAATCGGCAAATTTGTTCTTAGATATGCCCCAGCTATTACAACAAATAACATTCCGTAAATCAGTCCTGTCTTTTGCAGTTTTATATTTTTTGAAAAATATATTTTTACTGCCATACCTACCACTAATATGGCCACTACCGGCAACGCCGACATTTTCGTTAACAGTAACAATCCACCAACCAAAATCGACCACCTTATATTTTCAATTGAATTCTTTTCCAACAGCACCAACACAGTCGACAAAGTTAACGGAACCAGCAAATTTTCCGCCATCAATAAAGACGGTAGATTATAATTATAAAAATTTGTTACCCAAATTAACCCAACACCAGTAATCAACCAATTGTTCGAGACAAGTTTACTTGCCAATTTTATAAATAAACCTAAACTTACCCCAGCCAAAATAATATTAAGCCAATAAAAACTTCTGACGTCGTGAGTCACCCCAAAAACAGGTACCAAAGTCAGCCCATACAGTGGTGGCACAATCGAGTTTATCCTCTTGCTACCAACACCCATCACAAAACCATTGCCATTTATCAAATTCCAAGCTGGTACAGAATAATAAAGAGTATCCGGATACGGCTCCAAATTGCCAATCAAATTATTTTGCAGATAGGGGTTTTTCCAAGCCAACAGAATGTAAGCCAAAAATAACCACACCCAAACCAACTTATTTTTCATTCACCTAATTTATCACACTAGAACAGAGTTGCTATTCCCCCAACCAAAGAATTTAATACACCGATAATGCCACCAAAGGTTGATACCAATAATATTTTGTCAGGGCTAAAACCTAACGGTTCGAGAAAATATAAAAATAATGTCTCCCTTGCCCCAAAACCAGCAATCGAAATCGGCAAAATTAAAATTAAAGAAATCACTGGAACAAAAATATAAGTTTGAAGTAAGCTAATTCCCGCTCCAAATATTAGGCTGTACAGCCAAAAAGGTGCCATCCAGACCGGCTCTCCAATCAAAGAAATTACAAAACACTTAAAAAGCCTCTTTTTATTTTCTGCCTTCAAGATACCCACCATTTCCAGCAATCGACGAAGAACTTTCACCTTCCCAAACAACTTATCAAAGTCGATCGTAAATACCAAAGCATAAAAAACACCAATCGCCAAATTCAAACCACCAAACAAAAAAAGTAAAATATCGGGGAATTGGTATTGCAAAACTTTCCCAGCAACCAAAGAAATCAAACCAACAATCGAAAAAGCTGTCAAACCAATCATTCTATCCATCACCACAGAACTGGCCAGTCTAGCTTTAGAAATTTCTGGATATTTTTTCATCAACGGCATCCACTTAATCAAGTCGCCAGCCACTGCAGTGGGAAAAAACAAACTATAAAACATCCCCATATATCCAGCCTTTACAAACATCAACAAGTCTTTAAAAGTTACCCGGTCCAAAAGTAATAAGCTCCATTTCCAGCTACCATAAAACATTGTCCCTAGTGAATACACCAACATTCCCACAACAAACCACCACGGAACCACTTTTAATTCAGCTAGTAGCTTGGACACATCTATTTTTCTAAAAGCAAAATAAATCAGTGTTGCCGAAAAAATAAATCTGATCAGTCTCGAACTAATTATTTTTTTAATAATCTCTAGCATAGCTTTTTGTTATTCTATATTAACAGCTACTTCATGAAAGTCTTACTGCTAACCCATATCTACCCACCCGCCATCGACGGAGGCTCTCAAGTTATTTACAAATTTGGTAAGTATCTCAAATCCCAGGGCCATCAAATCAAAGTCATCACCAGCAACTGCCATTCAACCGACGACTTTACCCACCGCCACACAGTTATTTCCAAAAAAGACACGGATATTTTTCGTCTACCTGCCATCACTTTTCTTCATCGCCCTTTAAAATTCATTTATAAATTTTTATTCTTAAATCATAAATCTTACTTCTTAAGTCTAATTTGTGTTTGCTCCAAAGGCCCCATCTTCTCCCCATTCGCATTTATCGGAGCTCTAATATCCGTGCTCAAGTTCCACCCTGATTTAATTGTCGCCGGCCCTTTACCTACCACCATAGTTTTGTATGCCCGATTTTTAAAAAAAATTAGCGGCGCCAAATTACTAATCAACGCTTCTTTTCATTCAACCGACAAAGATTTCCACCAGCACATCTTAATAAAAAGTCTCCAATCGACCAACTTTTTGTGGACTTTAACCAATTTCGAGACTGACTACTTTCATAAAAATTTCCACATTCCTTACTCCAAAATGATTAATGTTGGCAACGGTATTGATCAAAAATTATTAACCAACACACCCCGCCAACTGCCGGGGTGTAATCTGCTTTTCATTGGAAGTTTTGCCTCACACAAAGGCATTGGTACACTGATCAAAGCTTTTCAAAAACTACCATCAAATTATCATCTAACCATCGCGGGTAAACCCACACTTCATCCTATCGATTTTCCTCAAAATATAACCGTCATCAAAAATTTCAAATCCAGTCATTTATCAAAACTTCTTGATAACAATGACATTTTAATTTCTCCATCAACCCAAGAAAGTTTTGGACTCGTTTTACTCGAAGCCATGGCTCGAGGCATCCCAGTAGTAGCTACCAACATACCCGCCTCCACCGAAATTGTCACCAAATCAGGTGCCGGTCTACTATTCAAACAAGACAATTCTTTTGATTTATCCAAAAAAATCAAAAAATTAACAACCAACCAAAAACTCTACAAAAAGTGTTCCCAAAGTGGTTTGCTCTACGCCCAATCACACACTTGGGATAAAATAGGTGAAGCTTTATGTCAAAAAATATATTCTTGATTAGTCTAATAATTATCGGCTGCACCATCGTTTATTTAGTTTTTTTTGATCGTCGACCATCCAACATTCTCAAATTAAAACTAGGTAATAAACTCTTCAACCTAGAAACTGCCACCACCATTCCTCAACAAACCATCGGGCTAATGAATCGTACCTCACTTCCAGAAAATTCGGGCATGATTTTTATATTCAATATTAATTTTACCCAAACATTCTGGATGAAAAACACCCTAATCCCCCTTGATATTATTTTTGTTACTTCAGAAGGTATTGTTACCAACATCGAACACGCCCTGCCCGAAGCCAAAGACGATCAAGGCAATTTCATTACCTACAAAAGCACCACTCCCGCTAGATACGTTATTGAAATTAATGCTGGTTTATCAGACGAAATCGGCCTCAAACCAGGCGATAAAATAGATCTGTCCACATTGAAACTTTAAACATTAGAAATTGATTGAAAATTAAAAATTTAAAATTAAAAATTGGATTTTCGGTCATTATTCCGAATTTTAATGGTTCAGAATTTCTCAAAACTTT
>JAGORQ010000030.1 GCA_018062705.1 Candidatus Shapirobacteria bacterium | reverse complement strand
CTTTGTACAGAGAGGTATAAAGACTGTAAGGTTCGATAATCAATTTGTTTTGGATAATACTGGTGAGGCAGTTAACCAACTAAGAACAATAATAACAACTCGAGAAAAAGAGCTCTCCCTTTCGTCAAAGGGAGATGTTCGACGAATGTCGGACAGAGGGATTTTAAGTTAGTAAAAAATAATCATAGGCGGAGCGGGGGTCGACGTTACTATTGATTAAGTTAATACTTTTTTGGAGCCGGCTAAGGATATTGGCGGTGGCTGTGGTTGGTGATTGAATAAGTTGTTGGTGGTAAAGATTGATTTGAGCTTCCAAAAAAACTAAAGCGTCAACCTTGGTGGTCGGAAGAGTGTCGGTGAGGTTAAGGTTTTCTTTGATGGAAGACTTGGGGGAGATAAGTAGTCCGCCTGCTGGTGAATGGGAAATGGGGGTGAGTTGGGGAGATAGGTTTATTTGGTGACAACGAGACAGGATGGTGGGCAATAATCGATTTTTGTAGGGAGTGGAGAGAATGAAGTGGTTCCCCTCCCCGGGTTCTTCAAGAAGTTTTAATAAAGCGTTTTGGGCTTCAACTAACAATTGGTGGCAGTCGGGAATAATAATTATTTTAGTCTGGTGTGAATATGGTTTTTGAGATAAAAACGTTTTAAGAGTTCTAATTGAGGTGATTGAGTAATCGTTTATTTCTAAAATGTCTGGATTGTTGGGGATTGTTTGATGACCTAGGTCTTCGGATATTTTGATAATTTGTTCGGAGATGAGGAGAGGGTTTTTACCAGAAATAAGAATTGATGGAAAAGTCATGGTTAATTGTATATTATTAATTATCGATGCCTAATATTTTACCCACCACCAATTTTAAAACACTCAAGGATGTTTTGCTGTCGTTGAACTTGATTGACCAAAAAACGGCAGATGATGTGGGGTTACGTCAGTTGAAGTCGGGAGAAACTGAAGACGAAATTATTAAATCGCTACGGGTGGTGTCGGATGTGGATTTTGCTAAGGCACGAGCGATTTTTTTGAAAGTGGATTTTATTGATTTGGGTTCTATTGGGTTTGCACCAGAGGCATTGAACTTGGTGCCGGAAAGTGTTGCTCAAAAATATCATGTGGTGCCATACAAACTAGATACAAAAGAAAATATTTTGTATGTGGCGATGGCTAATCCCTTGGATTTGGAGACAGTGGAGTTTTTGGAAAAGAAGACTAATTTTAAAGTAGTGGCGGGAATTGCTCTGGAAAAACAGGTGGATAGTTATATAAAAGAGAAATACATTAGGGAAAAAGGAATTACCTCGGAAGTAAACAAGGCGTTAGATGAGAGGAAACAAGACGAATTAGTAGCCAAAGAAACTCGAAACAAAGTATCAGCCGAAGCTCCGGTAGCCAAGATTGTGAGTACCATGCTCGAGTTTGCTGTCAAGTCGCGGGCTTCTGATATCCATATTGAACCACAAGAAGAAAATGTCAGGATACGCTATCGTATTGACGGTATTTTACAGGAAAAATATATTTTACCGCGAAATGTTCATGATGCGGTGGTCAGCCGAATTAAGATTTTGTCGAGTCTGAAAATTGATGAAAAACGCGTCCCTCAAGACGGTCGGTTCTTTTTTGCCTCTGATGGTAATGATGTGGATTTGCGGGTATCCACTCTGCCGACTACATATGGTGAAAAAGTGGTAATGCGGTTACTTAAAAAATCTCAAAAAGTGCCAAGTTTACCTGATTTGGGTTTGCGAGGTTTAGCGCTAAAAAATTTGATGGAAGCAATTGAACGACCTCACGGAATAATTATTGTTTGTGGTCCTACCGGATCGGGTAAAACAACAACTCTATATTCAGTTTTAGACAAGGTGGCTACAGCCAAAGTCAATGTGGTGACGATTGAAGACCCGGTGGAATATCAAATGAAGGGGGTTAATCAAGTGCAGGTTAATGTTCAGGCAGGCTTAACTTTTGCCTCGGCGATGAGGTCGTTTTTGAGACAAGATCCAAACGTCATCATGGTGGGAGAAATTCGGGATACTGAAACAGCCGAACTAGCAATTAATGCCTCACTGACTGGACATTTGGTGTTTTCAACTTTGCATACAAACGATGCGGCTGGGGTACCACCACGGATGATGGATATGGGGGTGGAGCCGTTTTTGTTGGTATCGTCTTTGACTTGTGTGGTGGGACAGCGGGTACTTCGAAAAGTCTGTCAGGATTGTCATCAGGAATCGGAAATAACACCAGAAGCAGAGGCAGATTTTAAAGATACGTTGGGTCCAATATTTGAAATGATTAAATCGAAGTGGGTTAAAGATGGAAAGTCGCTAAAATTACCAAAACCGATTGGTTGTGAAAAGTGTAATAACACTGGATATTTGGGACGGGTGGCTATTTATGAAGTAATGACGATGACGGAGAAGATTAGTAAGTTGGTAGTAGAAAAAGCGGCGGCTAGCGAAATTCAGAAACAAGCAATGTCTGACGGGATGCTGACTATGAAACAAGACGGTTTTGTGAAAGTTTTGGAAGGAGTGACGACGATAGAGGAGGTGCTGAGGGTAGCGCAATATTAAAAAAACTCTAAACTCTAAATTCTAAAAATATTAAATAATTAAAAAAATAAAAATGGACCCTAAGATTAAGCAAATACTAGATTTGGCAGTGGCAAATAAAGCTTCGGATATTCACATGTCTGATAGCTATGTCCCCCAATTGAGAATTAATGGGGAATTGACAGAGTTATCAAATGTTAATTTGGGAACACCTGAGGAAGCTTCGGCAATGATTTTGAGTATATTGTCTGCCGAACAAAAGGAAAAATTTTTGGAGAGCAAAGAGCTGGATTTGTCATTAACTACTCCAGAAGCTAGATTTAGAATAAACATTTACCTCCAAAGAGGTGGTGTGACTGCCACCTTGAGAGTCGTGCCTCAAGAGATACCCCGTTTTGCTGACTTGAATTTTCCTGAAGTGTTTAATTCGTTTTTAAAATTGAATCAGGGGTTTGTACTGGTGACTGGACCAACAGGTAGTGGAAAGTCTACTACGGTAGGTTCAATTTTGAATGAAATAAACAATACTCAAAAAAGGCACATTGTAACTATAGAAGATCCAATTGAATACATAATGAAGCCAGCAAAATCGATTATTTCCCAGAGAGAGGTGGGAAACGATACTGTAAGTTTTTCAATGGCGTTGAGGTCGGCATTGAGACAAGATCCAAATGTGGTGTTTGTGGGCGAAATGCGCGATTTGGAGACAATTTCCTCGGCGTTGACCATCGCTGAAACCGGTCATTTGGTTTTTTCGACGTTGCACACAAATTCGGCATCTCAAACTATGGACAGAATTGTTGATGTGTTCCCTGAAGGGATGAAGGATCAGGTCAGGGTGCAGATGGCTGAGGTGATATCGGCAGTAGTGTCACAACGACTGATCCCAACAGTAGATGGAAAACGAGCGCCTGCTTTTGAGATACTGGTGGCGACTTCGGCAGTCAAGAATATTATCCGAGAAGGAAAAACATTCATGATTGATAATGTGATTCAAACTGGTGGTGATTTGGGAATGATTGGTATGGAGACTTCGTTGGCTAGATTGGTAAAGTCTGGAAGGGTGCTGGAAGAAGTGGCAATGTTGTATGCGTTGAGACCACAAGAGTTACAAAATAGATTGAGGAGTATTAAGTAAAATTTTCAATTTCCAAAATCCAATAACCAAACAAAAAAAGATTTAAGATTTAAGAAGTAAGATTTACGAATAATACAATATGAAATATAAATTTAAAGCTAAGGATTGGAACGGGAAGAATGTGACTGGGGAATTGGACATGGAAAATAAAAGTGAGGTGTTGGAGTCGATTCGGAGTAATGGCTTGATTCCTTTGAGTGTAGAAGTCAAGGCAAATAATATGTTTACGTTAGGATTTGGAAAGATGTTTCATAGAATTGGACTAAAACAGATAACTACTTTTACCCGAGAATTGTCGACGATGATGACGGCTGGCCTACCTTTAACCGATGCTCTATCAATGTTAAAAAACCAGTCAGAGGAGAGCCCGATGATGTTTGAAGTGTTGGATGGAGCACTTAATTCGGTGCGGGGCGGGCAACCATTGGGAAAATCACTGGAGAAATACAAGAATGTTTTTGGTGAAGCTTATGTAGCATCGGTAAGTGCAGGTGAGGAGGGTGGAGTGCTAGAAGAGGTGTTGCAAAAGTTGTCTGTAAATTTGGAAAATCAGAATGAGTTTACCGGTAAAGTTAAGGGGGCGATGATTTATCCGGCAATAGTAGTTATTGGTATGGTGATAGTGTCGACAGTAATGATGATTTTTGTTATTCCAAAACTAACCTCGCTGTATGCTGATATGGGTACATCTAAACTACCGCCGATCACTCGAGGGTTAATGGCGGTTTCTGATTTTATGCAGAAGTGGTGGTTTTTGATGCCGGGGGTGATTGTGGGTTTGATGGTTTTGTTTAAATCGGGAACTTTAAATCCAGAAATTAAGTTAAAACTGGATACTTTTAAATTGCGTGTGCCAATTTGGGGTGAGCTAATGAAAAAAACTATTTTGGCTGATTCGATTAGGACTATGTCGATGATGTTGGCGGCCGGAATTTCACTGGTTGATTCACTGCGAATTGTGTCGAGCGTGGCGAACAATGAGTTGTACCGTCGGGCTTATGTAAAAATTGCCGAACGGGTACAAAAGGGATTTTCAATCAGTAGTTCATTTGAAGAGACTGGGATATTTCCGGTAATTGTTAATCAAATGGTATCGACTGGCGAGGCAACAGGAAAGTTGGATGAAGTATTGCTCAAAGTGGCCAATTATTTTTCTTCTGAAGCAGAACAATCGGTAAAAGCATTAACCTCAGCCATCGAGCCGGTAATTATGATTGTGCTGGGAATTGGAGTGGCATTTTTGGTGGTGGCGGTGATTATGCCGATTTATAACTTGACATCACAGTTTTAGAGGTAAATAATGAATATAGTAATAAATTTAAAATTTCGAATTTCAAATTCTAAAATGAAAAATATCAAAGGTGTGCTTAAAAGATTTACGGCTATAAGTGAAGGTTTTACCCTAGTCGAATTGTTAATCGTTATCGCCTTAATTGCTATTCTGTCAGTAGCAGTATTAGCTACTATTAACCCTATCGAACAAACTAACAAAGCGCGTGATTCGAAATTCAAAAACGATTCGGCGGAAGTTTTGTCGGCTTACGAAAGATATTATGCCTCAACTAATCGTTATCCTTGGAATGTGGTTGGCTCGACAATTCCTCAAAATCATCGATTTGCGGCGAGAAGCACTTCAGATTATTTTGGTGTGGTTGGTTCTGTGGGTACAACTGGTGAGTTGATTCAAACATCAGAACTAAAATCTTCATTTACTGGTAAAGAACCGTTTGCTACTTCGGTGGCTGATCAAGACGCGATGTATGTGTACCACAATGGTCGTGATTCAAATTATGTTTGTTATTGTCCAAAGGCTACGGCAAATCGGTCTGGTCCCAGACAGAGTGAACTTAAGTGTTTGATGGGAACCTTGGATACTGTTGATGGAGCTAGTTTGGAAAATATTGGTGTCAATGGTTGTAACACTTTGCCGGCTGGATCGAATTATAGCTGTGCAGTTGGTGCTTCAGGTGTAGCTAATCTTATCTGTGTGCCAGAGGGAAATATATCGAATTAAATTAATTTGGGTAAAATCTCCCCCTACCCCCTCTTTGATTAAAGAGGGGGTAAATTGTTATAGTTGACTGTGGAATTTTTTTTAGTAATAACTTTTTTAATTTTGGGTCTTTGTTGTGGGAGTTTTGTGAATATGCTGGTGTATCGGACTGCTGAAAAATATAAAATTCCAAATCACAAAAAACAATTTCCAAACAAGTTCCAAATTACAAAAAACAAATCACAAAGTCGATCTTTTTGTGATTTTTGTGGGAGGCAACTTTGTTGGTGGGAAAATGTACCAGTAGTTAGCTGGGTGATGCAAAGGGGGGAAAGTAAGTGCTGTGGTAAAAAACTGCCAACTGAGTACCCGTTGGTGGAAATGATTGCTGGAATACTTATTTTAATTACTAATTACCAATTACTAATTACTAATTACAATGAAGTTTTAAGAACAATAATATTGATTATAGTAGTAACAATGCTGGTGTTTTCGGCGGTGTTTGACATGAAATATATGATACTGCCGGATTTTTCGACAATAATATTAAGTTTGGGGGCAATAGGATTAATCATAGTTAGCAAGGATGATCCCCTGCCCTTTATTTGGGGGGCGATAGGTGGGGCGGTCTTTTTGGGGTTACTTCATTTGATAACTAGGGGGAGGGGGATGGGTATGGGTGATGTAAAATTGGCAATATTTATGGGGTTGTTTTTGGGGTGGCAAAAACTAATTGTGGCGATGTATGTGGCATTTATAGTCGGTGCTGTTTATGGTTTGTGGCTGATTTATGGCTTAAAAAAATCAAAAAAAAGCCAAATACCGTTTGGACAATTTTTGATTTTGGGAACGATAGTGGCATGGCAATTTGGACAAAACGTCATTAAATTACTAATTACTAATTACTAATTACGATGATGTATTATTTGAATATAGAAATAAAAAAGAAATTCAAACTATCACCCGGTTTTACTTTGGTGGAATTGCTAATTGTATTTGCCATTATTTTAATTTTGGTGACGGTGATGTTAACTAATTTGAACTTTGAAGTACTGACAAACCGTGGGTATGATGGAATAAGAAAACGTGATTTGGGTAGACTGAAGGTGGCATTTGAAGACTATTTTAATGACAAAGGATGTTATCCGACTCAGGATTTGATCGACTCTCAAGTTTGTGACGGGAGTGGGTTTAGCCCTTGGCTGGCCACTTGGAAGTGTGACCCAGGTAGAGTGCCTTACATTATCGCGGTAGAAAATAGTACTTGCCCGAAATGGTATAAGGCCGGCACCCAGTTGAGAAATCATAATGACTCGGATATACCATCTGGCTGGTATGACCAACTAGTAACCAACCACTTCATAGACGGATTTGCTACCAAAGACGATGTTAATTATGGAGTGTCGAGCACGAACGTGTCGTGGGCGACTTTTGTGTTGAGTCCGACTTGTACTACATCTTTTAGCGGTTGTTATATCAAACCTGGTCCCGGTAGGTGTAATGCGCTTCCCTTGGGTCAGGTTCATCAGAATGCATATGTTCATCAGGATTGTTTACCAGAATGCATAGTGAGTTGTTGTATTGATGGGAGGATGTGTAATTAATTACTAATTACTAATTACTAATTACTAATTTAAAAAATAGAGTAAAATTATTTGATGATTAAAAGACAAAATGGTTTTACATTGGTGGAGTTGTTGATCGTGATTTCGATTATTTCAATTTTGACAGTAATTACGGTGACTCAATTTCAGTCGGCCAAAAGAAAGGCTAATGACGTTGCTAGGAAGGGTGATTTAAATTCAGTGTCAAAATCACTACAACTATATTTTACTGACTATGGCCTTTTCCCGGCTTCAAGTGCTTTGAGTGGAGGAAATATTGCCTTGAATGCGTCATCAGTGTGGGGTGGAGCATTTGAGGATCAGACAGTCAACCCTGCCTATGTGTATATGAAAAAACTTCCAATAGAAACCATTAATCCAACCTATCAATATTGTTATAAAGTTAGTGTTGATTTAAAAAAATTTGCACTGTTTGCCCAATTGGAGAATACTTCTGACAAAGATTGTGACCGGAACGGTAATAATGTAGCTGATGATCAGACTTATTCTTGTGGTGGAAAACTGTATTGTTATGGAGTGACTAGTCCAAATACAGCGTTAAATAGTGATGGAAGTTTGCAATAACCCACCCACCCCGACGTTCGTCTGGGTCCCCCCCTCCCTTGACAAGGAGGGTGAAAAAATTATTATTGATTTATAATAAAATTGATTAAAAATTCACATAATGGTTTTTCGTTAGTTGAGTTGTTGGTGTCGATTGGAATTATTGCTACTTTGACGGCCATTTTGTTGCCTAATTTTATGGGGGCAAGGGAAAGGGCTAAGGATGCTCAAAACATTCAAGACATGGGGGCGATGAAAAATGCTTTGAGAATTTATTATAATGATGTCCAGGCCTACCCAACTGGATCGGGGATGACGATCGGCACTGGCTTTACAGGTTATATAACAACAGCCTCCCATTTAGGTTATGTTTATAATAATTACCAAAA